>CAZUAW010000347.1:0-2515 GCA_964618535.1 uncultured Thiotrichales bacterium | reverse complement strand
CTAACACTACGAGGCTGCGCCTAACAGCTAACCTCTCTCGGCTCGTCTTAATGCACAATCTATTTAGGACACTACACTAGCGGCAGACAAGTCTTTTTCAACCTTGCCTTTGGCGATGCAATTTGTCGCTACCATGCTTACTACCATTCCAGCCGCGCTACTGCTGGCACGTTTTGGTCGAAGACGCGTATTTATGCTCTCTACACTGATTGGTGTTTGTGGCGCAGCACTCGCCGCGTACGCCATAATGCATCATCAGTTCTGGCTGTTTGTTAGCAGTACTGCGTTGATTGGAGTGTTCAACGGGTTCGGGGTGTACTTTCGCTTTGCCGCAGCAGACTCTGTTTCTGATGCGTTAAAAAGTCGGGCGGTTTCTTATGTACTGGTGGGCGGCATTGCAGCCGCAGTGATTGGTCCTAACCTGGCAAAATACACGCGCGATTCGATTCCCGATGCTGTTTTCGCCGGCAGCTACCTGGCTTTAATTGGCGTGTACGTGTTGGCGTTTTTTGTGCTGTCATTTTTACGCTTACCCAAGCCTGAAGAAATAGAGGCTGATTTTCCACCGCGTCCTACTCGTGCAATTATTGTTCAACCCCGTTTTATCGTCGCACTGCTGTGTGGCATGCTAGGTTATGGCGTAATGTCATTTTTAATGACCGCAACGCCGCTGGCAATGAATCATCACAACCATGATTTTAGTGATACTGCATTTGTCATTCAGTGGCATATTCTGGGCATGTTTGCGCCCTCTTTGGTGACAGGGCATTTAATCCGCTATTTTGGTGTTTCACAGGTGATGTTGGTTGGCGCATTGCTCGGTTTAGGCTGCATTTTTATCAATCTCTCCGGCACGGAGCTTTGGCATTTCTGGACAGCGTTACTGCTGCTCGGCATTAGCTGGAACTTTCTATTCGTTGGTGCCACGACACTGTTAACCGAAACCTATCACCAAAGCGAACGAACCAAAGCTCAGGCAATCAACGACTTTTCCGTTTTTAGCACGGTGGCAATCGCCTCACTCATTGCAGGTGCCCTGCAACATCAATTTGGCTGGAGAATCGTAAACATAGGGGCTATACCAGCATTAATTATCATTATCCTTGCCATTCATCTGGCTCACCATTCGCAAACCACCAAAACTGACTAATCACTGATTGGCGCAAGCAGTAGAAACTGTGCGACCCAGACTCCGGTTGAATGTTCTCTTATTGTTTCATATACTAAATTCACTACGAACAATTAACGAATTTTAATCATGCTAACAGCCAAACAACAAGCGACACTAACATGTATCAAGGAGTTTATTGGCACGCATGGGCGACAGCCAACGCTGGAAGAAGTTGGTGAATGTATCGGCGTCAACACGCGTAGTACCGCACATCAACACGTTCATACATTAATAGATAAAGGCTATCTCGGTATTGGTATTGGCAAAAATGCTTATTCAGTTTTTGAAGATGAAGTGCCTCTGAGCAGTTTGCCTTATCACGGCAAAATAGCCGCGGGCGCGCCGATAGAAGCCATTCCAGGACAGGACAATATCGATCTTGCCAGTACTTTTTGTGGCCCAGATCGCTATATATTGCGTATTGATGGCGAATCGATGATTGAAGCTGGCGTATTAAATAATGATTACGTCATTATCGAAAAAAGAGAAACAGCAAACAACGGCGACATCATCGTCGCTTTAATCAACGCCTGGGAAGCAACGCTTAAGTATTACTATCCACATGAAACAGGCGTAGTTGAACTGCGTCCAGGCAATAGCTCGATGCCGCCGATGTTTTATCCAGCAGATCAAGTCAGAATTCAGGGAATCATGGTGGGGTTGTTTAGAGATCAAATACAATGAACTACGATAAAGAAATAAATATTGAACGTGTTGTTTTTCCGCTACATATTTTGCAATTAAAGAAAGGTCTTAAGCAGATATAGCAAAAAGAAATTTTAAGAGTTATCCCTGGACAACCTGCGGTGGTGAATGAGGTACTCGCTGCCTGTAAGGCATTAGGACATGAGGTTGAAATCAAGACTGAGAATAATCACCAAACCCTGTTCATCGAAAAATCCTAAGTTATGAACTGAGCTAACGACAGTGAGATGTCGAGCTTATTACTGCATCTAATCTACTTTTGTGTGCGTAGCGGTAAGTATCAACAGTGAAGATATCGATTTCAGCTGCAGTCTATCGTAGCAATGCTTTTCGGTTAGCATCGAGATTACCTGATTGATGGTTTTAGCGCCTGACCGTTCTGGCTCAGGCTTTTAGAGTTTTTTATTTTTGGAGTGTTCTCATGCGTAAATTATCAATTAAAACGACCTCAATTGCGGCAGGTATTGTCTTAGCAACGAGCTTAGCGGGCTGTGCAACAGACGGTAATCCGTTTGATACTAAAGCCAGTGCAGCATCTACCAAGTCTGCTGCCGAAGGTAAATGTGGTGAAGGCAAATGCGGCGGCGACAAGGCCAAAAAAGCTGAAGGTAAATGTGGCGAAGGTAAGTGCGGCGGCGA
>CAZUAW010000346.1:0-2543 GCA_964618535.1 uncultured Thiotrichales bacterium | reverse complement strand
GAAAACAATATATTAAGCGAGATTCTCATGAATTCATGCAATATCCGGGCTAGCAGCATCTAGAGTAAATGCGATTGCTATTTACGCTGTCCCTAATTTGGTGTGCGCGTGATACAGTTTATTTAGTGCACTTTTAAGTTTTATGAGAGTCGCTCGCGTCAGCAGAGGAATAATATGATTACTTTAACAGCAAATACACTCGCAGCTTTGATTGCTGTTTTACATAATTTACTTTTTGGTTCTCGAAATGTATTTTTGGGATAAGCCGCTGGGATTGCGAATATTTGGTCATTCTTTGGAATCGGCGCGAGCGTCGAAGATTCTGGCGATGAATCAAGGGTTGTATAATGGTTTTCTTGCAGCTGGGTTGTTGTGGGGGATAAGTCTGGGGAGCAAAGGCACTACGATTACTGTATTTTTTCTCGGCTGTGTGTTGGTCGCCGGTATTTTTGGCGGTTTGACTGTTAATCGACGAATCTTGTTTATTCAGGCATTACCCGCCGCGTTGGGGCTCCTATTACTGTTAATAGCATAGAAAAAAGAAGTTTCAGTCTTGGGCGGGTTACGGATATCGAAAGTAACCTCCGAGAACTCCGGCTGAAGATAAAACCAGTTACCAAACCTGCATAGACCTGGCGCGTGAGGCTCCAGCGCAGCTCAGTAAGTAGTATTTCCACGTTCTATAGAATCCTATTTTTAAATACGCAGCTTTCCAGTAAAATGATGCACAGAACACACAGTGAGTGTGTCGTTAATCTCCAAGCTTGGAAGTATGTGACCTTGCAGAAAAGGAAGTTTGTGAAAAGTTGAATTTACTACGTTCTTTTAAGTCTTAGGTGAACACAGATTTAAGATCAAGAGGGCGTAAAACGATGATCGGTCGGGAGGTTTTGCATAGTGGGAACGGCAGGTTTCCGTATCTGATGGTTGGCTTATTCCTGCTGTTGATGGCGTTTAGTTTTTCACTGACTTTGTCCGAGAATCATAACGATGCAGAAGATGCGGTTGCTTTTATTGATCAGGTGACCAGTGGGGAAAAAGAGGCGCTCTTCCATCCAAATCATTTAATTTATATTTTCGTTAATCGAGGCTTTTATTCAGCCTGGCAATCACTGGGTTTTTCTGACAATGCTCAGTTGCCGATGCAGGCGCTCAATGTGATTGCAAGCCTTTTTGCCTTGGGGATCATGGCATTCATCGGTTGGCGGCTAGGCTTGACAACCCAACAAAATCTGCTCGGTTTAGTACTGCTGGTTTCATGTTTTGGCTATTGGTGGTATAGCGTAGAAGTCGAGTCTTATTTATTGCCTTTACCTTTTGCTCTGATCGCCTGGTATCAGACGCTACAGTTTATGAACACCGCAGAAACACGTCGGTTATTGATTGCTGCGTTCACTGTTTCTGTTGCAATGTTGATTCATTTGCAGTGGCTGGCTTTGCCTGTGGCTTTGGGGTTGGTGCTGCTGTTTCACTGGTGGCGGAATCGGCAGCAGATAGATCATGGGAAGATGGTTCTGAGCCTGGTTTTATCAATTGGGCTGGGGGCTGTCATCGTGGTTGGTGCGTATTTAGCGGTGATTTTCTGGGCTTATCCTGTAAAGACATTGTCTGGTGCGGTCGAGTGGGTAGGTGGCTCGCATCACCTTATTTTTCGGCCTCCCTGGACTGTGCTGAGTCCTGTTAAGACTTTGGTGGGTTTTTTGCGTGCAATATGGGGCGGTCATTTTCTTTTCGGTTTTCCTGCTCTGGAAGAATTTTTCCTTAAACTGTTTGCCGACAAACTCTTGGTAGAAGAGATTCATCTCGCTAAATTTATCCCTCTGGCTGTGCGCTGGTTTTGTGTTATTGCCAGTCTGTTGGCAGCAGTGATGGGGGTATTGTTCCTTTTGTCTTTAATCACCGGCCGACGCACAGTGCTATTTTCTGAGGAGGTAAAGTCGAGCCGTTTTCAAAGTCATTTCATAGTCACAGCATGGATGATGATTGGCGTATTTTTCGCTTTGAATTCAGTCATTGTTCCGACCAATCCGGAACTCTATATTGCGATTTTACCGGCAGTCATTCTGCTATTGCTGGTGTATTTATCAAGGAGTGATCATTACCGTTTTGGGTTGATTAGCTTGTGGGGATTTTCTGTTTTGATGTTACTGACGAATCTGTTTGGCAGTATCGTGCCGCAAACAGACCGCGAGCATGACTATTGGCAGCTGGTGAATCAGTATTTTATAGAGCACGGGCAGCCCGCTGACGTGATTATTTCTGAAGGTGGCTACGTCAATGACAGCTATATCAAGCTGTTTAGCAAGGCTCAGTTTCAGGAAGGACGATTGGTTACTGCGGAGCGACTCGATCAACTGTTGGCAGAATATAGTGAGGGCAGGGTACTGGTTTCTTCCTGGGTGATTAATCCACCGCCGGAAATCAGTACACAGTTGCCAGAGTATGATTTAGCTAACGCTCAGCGGTTGTTTAATCGATATCGTTTGATAGAAATTGCAAAGAACCCCTACCAATCAGTTTTCCAGCTCAAATCAATGCACTAG
>CAZUAW010000345.1:0-2549 GCA_964618535.1 uncultured Thiotrichales bacterium | reverse complement strand
CTAGCCCGGATATTTCATGAATTCATGTGATGATCGCGCAGGATATTGATTTCACAAGGGATTGTTTTTACGCGTCTCGTATCGGTGATTACGGGCAAGTGAAAAGAATTCCTTGTGGAATCAATAGACAAGCGAGGGCGCATGTAATTCATGAAATATCCGGGCTAGTACCCAGCTTACCAACTTCTTCAGCTCATCATCAGATAACGCTGCATTAGGTGGCATAGGAATTGGACCCCATACACCCTTACCACCCGTTTTCACCTTGGCTGCAAGAGCATCCGCGGCACCTGCATCACCTTTATATTTTGCTGCAATATCCGTTAGCACTGGACCAACAATTTTCTTATCCACACCGTGGCAAGCTAGACAACCTTTATCCCGAGCCATTGCAGATACATCTTCTGCAATCGCGACATTTGAACAAGCCATGATTGCGGCTATCGTTGGTAACATCAGTGATTTAAACTTCATATTGCTCTCCTAAAACGAGGGTGGAACCTGTGTAAAACCCTTACACAGGCATTTCACCCATTTAACCTGATAAACCCTGAATGAAAGCTGAGCCGCATCTGCCCCAGTATGATCCACGTAGTGACTAACTATTCGATTGCCAAAGGAATTACCATGAAAAAATTCGCAGTCTTCAGCTTAACACTACTATTAACGATGCTGAGCAACCCCATTTTCGCCGCCCCCAGCATCTACAAAGTCGGTATTGATAAACCCCGTTTCTGCGGTCTACGAGGGACTCAAAGAAGCACTTGAAGAAGAGCGTATGTTCGTCGTATTTGAAGCCAATATCGGCCGCAGCATCTCAGGTTTTGCCAAAAAATGGGGGGATAACTACAACCGCAACAAACTGACCGAAATTCGCAGCCTGATCTTTTGTAACGGCTGGTTTGCCAATGAAGTGAGTAATATTGATACTGACATGCTGGCACTGTGCCCGCTTAAAATCACCCTAATTGAGAAAAATGGTAACAGCACTGCCTTGTTTGTTTTGCCCTCAATAGTTGCTGGTAACAGCCCTGCCAAAGTAATCCTGAAAAAACTTGAAGACAAAGTAAAAGCGGCACTGACTTCTGCCGGGTTCAAATAGCTCGGATATAGACTTGAAATGAGTGCAATTGATCTCGACGAAGCTTGTCGAAAAACCAATCAAAGAGAAACCGGCCAAGCTGGCGACTTAATATTCTGGTCGCACTGATCAATTGGAAACGCGCTGCTGGCGACTATCACTGGCTTTTTTTGCAGTGAAAGATGACAATCCTGCTCAGCTCTATTTGGCTATTTGTAGAAAAAGTTATCGACTTCTCTTTTTACCCGCTGGATGGCTTTATTTCATGTCGCTCAAGAAAGCCGGACGCTCTAACACCATGGTCTTTTCTAGTTCTGGAATATATTCATCGTCATCTTCCAGAGTGTCATCTGAGGAAGTTAATATTTTGGGCATGATAGGCGCTTCAATTTCCTGAGTCATATCAACACTCAACTCAATTTCTTGAATCCCCGCATCATCGACACTCAGTAACGATTCTAAGTTTTGAGTACGCTGCCGAACACCTGGGAACATGGAAACATTACTTTCAGGCAGGGGAGGTAATTCTAGAGATTCCGAGCTATCTGCTGTTGTTTGGGCTTTTTTAGGAACCCAGGCAGCTGGTTTGCTGCGCTCATCGACAGATAATTTTTCTGCTGTCGTCGTTGCGGGTGCGGTTCCTAATGCTTTATCAGGCGTCATACCGGCAAGGACTCGATCATAATGATCATCAGTTGATTCTGATTCACCAGCCGCATTCGTCATAACTGCATCCTGCCTTGGTTTGATAAAATATCTACCCTGATTATCAATGAATACCGGTGGTTTGGTGCTCCTCTTGATTGACCACAACCACCCCGCAGTGAGTAGCAGCCCTAGAATAATCAGCGCGAGGAAAATACCCGACACCCACAGTGCACCACTACCTAACCCAATGTACAACTGCGACAGCGCACCGGCTACGCCTGAGATTATTAAAGGTGTTTTCCAAGGGTCAAGCCTGCTCAGGGTACGTGATTGAATCACCATCATGGTGCCGGCAAGCGCCAGCACCATTCTATATCCGGGCAGCTCACCAACTACATTGCCTAAAGCACCCGCAGCAACATGAACTAAATTGCTTATCAAGCCTGAATCAATATTGAGCGTGGCGCTGCCGCCGCTCACCAGCTCACTGGCAAACAGAATAATCGTTGCTGTAATCCAGAACAATCCACCCGCAAGTAATCCACCAGAAACAAGCTCTCGGAATAATTGACAGCCATTTTGGCAAAATGGTGATTGAGCTTGAGTCATGTAAATTCTCCGAGATTTCTGGTTGAGGCAAATATTATTATTATTGAATAACTACTCGACACATTCTCCCACACCAAAAAACCTTTTACTTTGAAAAAGGTCTCGTTCCTCTGTGTTTTGCGGCAATAGATCAGACGTAGTTCACTTTTCAAATATTTAGATAGCTAATAGCAATCACACCGCAACAATTTTTTGGCCTCTCAAATAAAAA
>CAZUAW010000344.1:0-2551 GCA_964618535.1 uncultured Thiotrichales bacterium | reverse complement strand
CTCAGTTAAAATCAAAACATCCTTTCTAACCCTAATATTGCATGAATTACACGAGCTCTCGCTTATCTATTGATTCCACAGGAAATTCTTTTAACTTGCCCGTAGTCACCGATACGAGACGCGTCAAAACAATTCCCTGTGAAAACAATATCTTAAGCGAGGTTCTCGTGAATTCATGCAATATTCGGGCTAATGAAACATCATCTTTCCCGCTTCGGGGCTAACTATTCTGTGAAAACCGTAATCTCCAAATTTTGGCTCAGACACTCTCCGGCTGCGCTGCTCTCTTTGCTGTGCCTGTCGCCACTCAGCTCATTGGCTGAACAGACCACCCTGACGGAAATTGATGTGCAGGGGCTCGAACGTGTCTCAAATGGTGCCGCCTTTGAACACGTGCCATACGATGTTGGTGATCGATTTAACGATGATGATGCCAATGAATTAATCCACTCCCTCTACCAGAGTGGATTTTTTGATGATATTTCCATTGGTCGCGATGGCGGAAAACTAATTATCAAAGTTGAAGAACGGCCCGCAATTGCCAGCCTGACATTCACGGGTAATAAAGATATTGAAACAGAGCAGCTCGAAACCGCGCTGCAAGATGCCGGCATTGCTAAAGGTAAGATCTTCATCCGCTCAGTCATTGATGATGTGCAACGAGAATTGCGCCAGCAGTATTTTTCACGCGGTAAATACAACGTCAGCGTCGAGACCGAAGTTACCCCGCTGGAAAATCATCAGGTGGATGTAGCGATTAAAATCGCTGAAGGCGTAGTGACCAAAATCCAACGCGTGAATATTATTGGCAACCATAAATTCACTGATGAACAACTGACTAAGGATTTTGACTCAGGCATACCCAGCTGGTGGGCGTTTCTCAGTAGTAAAGATGAATATTCCAAACCTAAACTATCGGGTGATTTGGAAAAACTACGTTCATTTTACCTGGATCGCGGCTATCTGAAATTTAATATCGATTCGACTCAGGTCACGATGACGCCAGACAAACAAGATATTTACGTCACTGTAAACGTCACCGAAGGTACGCAGTATACGGTTGGTGATTACGTGCTGACGGGTAATTTACCCATCGCTGAAGAGTCACTGCGGGAGCACATTGAAATTGAACCCGGCGAAGTATTTTCGCGATCAAAAATTGCCCGAACGACATCGGCATTAAAAAACACCCTGGGCGCAGAAGGCTACGCGTTTGCAGAAGTTGGTGTAATACCAAAAATTAATGAAGGCAGCAAAAAGCTAACACTGGCATTTGTCGTTGAACCCGGCAAAAAAGCCTATGTCAGACGAATTAATTTTTATGGTAATACCAAAACGCGTGACGAAGTGCTTCGGCGAGAGATGCGGCAACTAGAAGGCGGCTGGTACTCCACCCCCAAAGTGAATCGCTCCAAAGTTAGAATCCAGCGCCTACCCTTTGTAGAAACGGTAAACCTGGAGCGTAAACGCGTACCGGGACGCGATGATCTGGTAGATTTAGAATTTTCTGTGACTGAACGATTTGCTGGTAGCTTCTCAGCCAATTTGGGACTGTCGCAAACCTCAGGCCTGGTGTTTGGGCTGGCATTGAATCAGGAAAATGCTTTTGGCTCAGGCAAAAAGCTTTCCCTGCAGCTGACTCGAAATGATGCGAGCAACGTATTTAGTATCTCTTACACTGATCCTTATCACACCCTTGATGGCGTGAGTCGTGGCTTTAATGCCTTTTTCCGTGAAACAGATGCCGCTGAAAACAACATTTCAGATTATATTGCGGATCGTTGGGGACTGGGCGTGAATTATGGTATCCCACTCACTGAGTTTGATTTTTTGCGATTTAATTTGAGTCACGAAAATACCACCATTAGAACCACTGCAGCGACTCCAACTGAAATCACGGATTTTCTCGCTGATAACGGAGATGAGTATGGTGAATTTCTGATTTCTGCCAGCTATTCTCATGACACACGGGATAGGACGATTTTTCCTCACAGCGGAAATAGTCAGCGATTGCGGCTTGAACTGAGTGTTCCGGGCAGTGATCTGGATTACTACAAACTGAGCTACAACAATACCCACTTTTTCCCAATTTCTGATACCTGGACATTTTCGCTAAAAGGCGATCTGGCTTTTGGTGATAGTTACAATAACACCACAGACCTACCCTTCTTTGAAAAATACTATGCTGGCGGCATACGCTCTATCCGTGGTTACGAGACCAATACCCTAGGCCCTCAATCATCGACTAACGAAGCATTTGGCGGTAATTTCCGTACACTGGCTTCGGCTCAAATATTATTCCCCGCGCCATTTGCTAAAGAGAACAGATCAGTAAGAATGGGAGCGTTTGTGGACGCAGGCAACGTGTTTAATGACTTTGATGGCTTTGATAATGACGAGATTAGAACCTCGGCGGGAATATCTTTTGAATGGCTAGCTCCCGTAGGGCCTTTGGTATTTAGCTTGGCAAGACCCTTAAACGATAAACCTGGTGATGATTTACAAGAATTCCAGTTTAGCGTCGGTGCGGTTTTCTAGTTTATTGACCTAA
>CAZUAW010000343.1:0-2557 GCA_964618535.1 uncultured Thiotrichales bacterium | reverse complement strand
TCGTCTAATATTCTGGCACTAAGCTCAAGCGAGCGGCAGAGGTATGGGAAGGCTACACCGTACCGGCACAATATCTGGTAATGGTGGAATTTGAATCACTCCAGGCAGCGCAGCTCGGCATGCCGCACGTCAACGTGAAACCTGAGATTCTTCAGGTGCATGGTTTTAAGGTCTTCAATAATTGTATCAAGATGCCGTCGGTCTATATTTCTGATTCGATGTTCACTGAGCAAAGCTATCGCGAGATTTTGCAAGGCAATAAATAGCGTCTGAATTTGACCACTACTATGTCGTCGATTGATCTTGATGCAGCGTTAAAGCAGCATTTTGGGTTTGATCAGTTTCGTACTGGTCAGCGTGAAGTGATGGAGCACTTGTTGGAAGGAAATTGTGCCGCCGCCGTTTTTCCAACCGGCGCTGGCAAGTCTCTGTGCTATCAGCTCCCGGCGCTATTATTGCCTGGGGTGACCTTGGTTGTATCTCCGTTGATCGCATTGATGAAAGATCAAATCGATGCGCTATCTGTACGCGGCATCGCTGCTCGGCAACTGGATTCTACGTTGGATGCGGATGCTTATCGGCAGGTCATGTCGCAGCTGCGCAGTGGCGAATTGCGCATGCTTTATGTCTCGCCGGAGCGTTTCAATAATGAGCGTTTTAGGGAAGCGATGCGGCATGTTTCGATCTCCTTATTTGCGGTTGATGAGGCGCACTGTATTTCTGAGTGGGGGCATAATTTTCGCCCTGATTACCTTAAGCTTGCGGGTTACGCGCGTGAGCTTGGTGCGGAACGCGTGTTGGCGCTGACCGCGACAGCAACTGAGCAAGTGCTGGATGATATTCGCGCCGGGTTTGAGATTGATCCAAAGTGCGCGATTCGAACGGGGTTTTATCGTCCCAATCTGACCTTGTTATCTACACCAGTAACCGCTGATAATCGCGATCAGTTGTTAGTCGAGCAATTTCGCAACCGCCCCTCTGGTGCCAGCATCGTCTACGTAACGCTACAGAAAACGGCTGAAAGCGTTGCCGAACATTTGCAGGCAGCCGGGTTCCAGGCGCGTGCTTATCATGCAGGGATGAAGCCCGAGCCACGCGCTGAGATTCAGGATTGGTTTATGCACTCCGACGATGCGATTGTGGTTGCCACCATTGCTTTTGGCATGGGCGTTGATAAATCGAATATCCGTTACGTCTACCATTATAATCTTCCCAAGAGTCTGGAAAATTACTCACAGGAGATTGGTCGGGCAGGTCGTGATGGTCAGGATGCGGTCTGCCAGACATTCGTTTGTCCCGATGACCTCAGCGTGCTGGAAAACTTCATTTATGGTGACACGCCGAGTGAAGCCGCCATCGACAGTTTTATTCAGGCGATATTTGCTGAGCCAAAGCAATTTGATGTCAGCCTGTACGAATTATCTCAGGCACATGACATTCGCCCATTAGTATTACGAACATTGCTCACCTATTTGGAGCTGGAAGGCTATTTGCGCGGAGGTACACCGTTTTACTCCAACTATCAGTTCAAACCGCTGATGAGTTCAACAGAAATTCTGGGGCAGTTTGAGGGCCAGCGCAAAAACTTTTTAGCCGGGCTTTTCCGCCAATCAACCAAAGCGCGGATGTGGTTTCGGCTTGATCCTGATAGCGCAGCGCAGGCGCTCAATACTAGCCGAGACCGTATTGTCAGCGCATTAGACTGGCTTGGTGACAAGCAAATGCTGGAGGTGAAAGTGGCGGGTGTGCGTAATCGCTACGAGAGGATTAATTCTCCCGATGATTTGAATGCGCTCAGTGAGATGCTCAGCCAGCGCATGCGAAAACGCGAACAAGCCGAAATCAAGCGGCTGGAACAAGTGCTGGATTTAATGTCAGCAAAAACCTGCCAAACTGCGATGCTGGCAGAACACTTTGCTGAAACGCTGGAAAAGCCTTGCGGTCATTGTTCCAGTTGTTTAAGCCAGCAGCAGCCGTTACTGGATCGGGGAGTTGTCGCGATGCCTGAAGAACTCATCACAGATATTGAGACATTGCTGAATAATCCAGATGCGCAAAGAACCCTCTCTGATTCACGTTCGCTGGCACGTTTCCTCTGCGGCGTCACCTCACCCAAATCCAGTCGGGCCAAGCTTTCTAAACATGCGCTGTTTGGTAAGCTAGAAAACATCCCCTTTAAAGATGTCATGTCCTTGTTAGAGTCTGAAACGCAATTATTTCAGTCGTAATATCTTGGTGATCGACAATAATTGCGACTACGGTAGGGCTGGTGACTTCTGTATTTCTGAGGGTATTGATAGTAGCCGTAGCTGTGTGATTTGGAATGTCGCGGATAGCGGCGGGAATGATGCGAATTTCCGTGTCGATAATGGTGATCAGAGACGCCATGCTCAATTTTAAAGTGCCCATAGCCATTGTCTCTGGCTAACGCATTGCCGCTGATTAACATTCCCAGCGGCAATATAACGATGAGCAGTGTAGATTTGTAAGGGATTTTCATAGGAACCTCTAGCCCGGATATTGCATGAATTCATGAGAATCTCGCTTAATATATTGT
>CAZUAW010000342.1:0-2564 GCA_964618535.1 uncultured Thiotrichales bacterium | reverse complement strand
AGATAGCGTGTTGGATATTTAAATTACCCTGACACAGAATTTTGAACGCTCTCCATTCAAACGTAATCTGAAACAAGCCCCACATTAGAAACAGGAAAATCGGCAAGCCAATAATTTTATTCGTCAATACCGTATCGATTTTATCGGTGAGATTTCTTTCCGGGATCAGGTCAAACCGAACCGATTCTTTTACTGCACCTTTAGCCAGTGCATTTTTTTCTTCATTAAAGATATCATCCAGATCTTTGGTTTTATAATGTAAATATAAATGCTGGTAGGACTCATTTAACAAGGGTTGCAATTCAGTCCAGACAGGATCATTACTAAAGCGCTCATAAGCTTGCTTGTCTTCCTGGAGCAATTTAATAGCAAGCGGTTTTAAGCTGGCTTCAGAAGCCGGAGTATTTGATTCTAGCTGGTAATGTTTATCCTTAAGAAAGGCAACAATATGATTAATTTCTTCTTCATAGACATCACTTAACTGTAAATGAAATTTATGCTGCTCTTGTTCATAGGTGGTGACAATCGCCTTGATAAGATCATCAATACCGGTTTTTTCCAAAGCCGATGTTGGAATACAGGGAGCGCCCAGAAGCTTACCTAATTGCTGTTCATCAATATGTACTCCTTCCTTTACCGCCTCGTCCTGCATATTGAGCGCCACAACAATTTTCTTGTTAAGTGCCAGTAGCTCCAGCGTTAAATATAAATTGCGTTCAATATTGGTAGAGTCGATGACATTCAGTATCAGATCGTAATCACCCTGCTCCAGAAACTGTTTGGTGACACGTTCCTCAATGGTGTAGTCGGTGAGCGAATAACAACCAGGCAAATCTGTTACTTCAAAATCATAACCATTCCGAGTAAACCGGACTGTTTTTTTTCAACGGTGACACCGCTGAAATTGCCCACTCTCAGCTTTGCATTGCCGACAGAGTTAATCAGAAAACTTTTGCCCACATTGGGCTGTCCAATCAAAGCAATTTTAATGATGCTCATGCACTGATCTCGATATTTTCTGCTTCAGAAAGACGTATTGCCATTCGCGTTCTGTTAATGCGGATTTCCATGGTTTGCTTTGCCAGTGAATACTGCTCGACATGCACGGTTGCGCCTTTGACAATGCCAAAGGAGTTAAACCGGCTCTTGAGCTCTTTATCCGCCCTGATCGCAATAATGGTTGCGGATTGCCCCTTTTGAGATTGAAGCCATCACCGTTTCCGGCCGCATCGTTTTGACTTTGAAAATCCGCTTTGAACACAACATTCTCGTTCGGCCAATAATTAACACCGATATCGGTTTGCTCTTTATCAATACCTGATTGAATGCTCCAGCCGTTAACACGTGCAAACACCCCCAGCTTTGGGGTTATCCGGTAACTGCCTTCAGCATAGAAACCGTCCTGAGAATCTTTGTTTGCCGCCGCTGCTGCCGTACCATCAATATCCCAACCTGCGTAAAGCACTCGCACCCCAAGTGGGCCCTGATTCCAGATTGCGTGCACAGATAATAGCGTCGCACCATCGAGGCCATCATTGCTTTGCTGGGAGATATCATCTTGAATTTGCAGCGTTCCAGCGAGTTCTAAGCCGGGTATTCCGGTGTATTTTAAGCGACCAGTATAGGCAAGATTATTGGCGATAGATTTCGCCATTTTTTGGCGGCCGGAACGAATACTGACCTTAGCAGGGTCAACTTCCAGACCACCACTGATCATTACATCGTAGCTCAAACCTCGGCTACCAATTTGACCGCTAAGCGACCCGCCCGCTTCCCACCAGGTCGCAGGAATAATATTCTTTTCGACCGGATTACGCTCCACACCATAAAAGGTCGGTGGCTCATGCGTCTCGTTGATAATACCTACCGGCAGGATCATGACACCACCGCGCGCCACAGTCTTATCCGTTAAATCAAACTAAAGACCCCAAAAAAAAGGGTTTGATGAATTCATCAAACCCCCGCCATACACGTGGTTAAACTAGAGACTCTTTTTACAGAAGTACCAATCTACGCACTCATAGCCTTCATTGACGCGAGCTTCAGCCGCTTCAGTCGTTGCGGGTGGAGGTACAATCACCTTGTCTCCTGGCTGCCAGTTCTCCGGTGTTGCGACCCCATTCTCATCAGAGGTTTGAAGCGCCGTTACCAGCCGAACAAATTCATCGATTGAACGCCCGTTGGTCATTGGGTAATACACCATGGCGCGCAGCACACCTTTGGGGTCAATGATAAAAGTCGCTCTCACCGCCGAGGTATCCGCAGCCCCGGGGTGGATCATGCCGTAGGCTTTAGCTACCTTCATATCCAGATCCGCAATGATGGGAAAAGTAACATCCACATTAAACTTCTCTTTAATATTTCGTACCCAAGCAACATGTGAATAATGACTGTCTATGGACAATCCGAGTAGCTCGGTGTTGATCGCTTTAAAATCTTCAGCACGCTGCGCAAATGCCATAAATTCTGTGGTGCAGACCGGTGTAAAGTCAGCCGGATGTGAAAACAAAACCAGCCATTGTCCTTCGTAGTCCTTAAGGCTTTTTGTGCCATGCGTGGTTGGG
>CAZUAW010000341.1:0-2578 GCA_964618535.1 uncultured Thiotrichales bacterium | reverse complement strand
TTAAGAAAAGTTCAGGTTAATGAATTGCGCCAGGGCTGTCTTGTGAAATCTGTTCAACAGCAGCAGGTTGGCGTATTGGGGCTTGAGTAACCGCTACCGCTGAGCTTACGACTTTGCCGTCAGCGCTGTGCATGACCAATCTGCGTGCGTTTTCGACATCAACGGATTCGTAGGCAACTTTAATCTCATCGAGCAGTACTCTCAGTTTTGGCCAAGGCAGCATTTTTTCTTTGGCGCGAAGAATCTTCGGATGTTCAGTACCGATGGGGTTTTTGCCAATCAGCAGTTCTTCACGCAATTTTTCACCAGGACGTAACCCTGTTAACTCAATGAGAATATCGCCATCGGGGTTTTGCTCACTCAGCACAGTCAGCCCACTGAGCTCAATCATTTGTTTGGCAAGATCCAGAATTCGAACTGGCTCACCCATGTCTAAGACGAAAACATCGCCTCCTTTTGCCATTGCCCCTGCTTGTAAAACGAGTTGAGCGGCTTCAGGAATGGACATGAAATAGCGGGTAACTTGAGCATGTGTGACTGTGACTGGCCCACCGGCTCGAATTTGCTCCCGAAACAAAGGAATGACAGAGCCGGAAGAATCGAGAACATTACCAAATCTCACCATCGAAAAGACCGTTGGTGGGGTATTTTGTTCGGTTGCACGAGTGTGTTGTAGCCTGCCATGCAGCGCCTGTAGCACCAATTCAGAGAGCCTTTTGCTGGCGCCCATAATATTAGTCGGTCTAACAGCCTTATCAGAAGACACCAGGATAAAGGTCTGTACGCCGCATTTTATAGCGGCTTCTGCAATTGTCAGTGTGCCAAAAACGTTATTGTTGACACCTTCCAGTTCATTGGTTTCAACCAGCGGGACGTGTTTGTAGGCAGCTGCATGATAAATCGTATCTACCTGATATTTATTAAGAATATGTTCGATTAGTGATCGCGTAAGCACGGAGCCCAGGATGGGGACGATTCGGACAGGATTAATCCATTCGCGTTCTTTTAAACGTCGATCTATTTGATACAGAGCATGCTCACTGTTATCAAATAGAATCACCTGCTCAGGATTCAATCGAACAATCTGGCGGCATAGCTCAGATCCAATGGAGCCTCCAGCGCCAGTAATCATTACGGTTTTGCCGGTGATGTTTTGGGTCAGTAGTTCCTGATTGGGCGGCACAGAATTGCGTCCAAGTAAATCTTCTACCTCTACTTCGCGCAGATCACTGATGCTCACTTTACCTCTGGCAATTTCACTCACGGAGGGGAGTACCCGCGCATGCACGGGATAACGCTGTAGTAGTTGGATGACTTCGCGTCGACGACTGCGAGAAGCATTGGGGATTGCCAGCAAGACTTCCTTAATCCCATAATTTTCAATCAATCGATTCAAATTATTGATTGAATGAACCTTTAAACCGAGTACTTCCCGATTCAACATGCGAGCATCATCATCGAGAAAGGCTACAGGATAGAGATCGTGGGTATGCCAAAGTGCCTGAACCAGCTGAACACCGGCTTCTCCCGCGCCATAGACGAGCACATTGTTGCCTTTGTATCGATTGCGAACGGGCCGCCAGAATAACTCCCGCACCATCAAACGCCCACCCACAATCGTCACCATCGCCAGCGCCCAGTAGACAAATAACGTAGTGTGCGCAACCCCAGAGATGTCGCCTAAAAGTCCAGTGAATTCGATTAGTACTGCCCAAGTCAAAGTCGCTAGCGTAACGGCTTTAGCGGCGACCCATAGCGCTTGTTCCTCCAGATAGCGGATAACAGCACGATACAGACCAGATATCGCGAAAATTGGAACCGCGACCAAGGGAGCAGTCAACGCCATCAATACTTGAGTTTTATTGGGGATAAAGACTTCGTTCAGGCGAATAACATACGCAATCCACAAGCATCCCAGCAGCAGAAAAACATCCAGCGTGACGATAAGTACTCGTTTAAGCGGTGGGGGTATTAGATTTAATTTGTCGGTGGCTTTGTTCATACTCATCCTGAGTTTTTGATTAAAGCTTGAGCTTTGTTTCACAAGTCATTGTTGATTATAGAATAATACCAGACCAGTATTTACCATTTCTTTTTGAAATCTGTCACATTCTTGTTCTAATGATGAGGAAATCTTATGAAGTGATCGTTGTACGTTCAAGAGCTATGATTAGCACTGAGCTTCTGGTACAAACTTCCAGTTTGAATTAATAAAGAATTTAGGAAAGCAAGCAAGGCCATATCAAATAGAACATTGGCAAGAAACAAATGTTTGATGACTTCAAATTTTCCCGCGCCAAATATTACTAAGAACATATCAACAACACAGGCAACACTGACTAGTAGTCCTATCGCGGCAAGAGGGTAATCTTTGCCACGGCTAATCAATCTCTGAATAAACCAGACTATCCAAATTGCGAGTGTCACAAATAATAAGTTCCCAGTAGGGAAGGTGTGAAACTTGATATATGACCAAAGGTTGAATTTCGAGGTTGAGGACTTGCTCCAGTATCTATCCTGGAAGAATGGCTCATCAAAGAAGTCTTGTCGGTAAAATGGTTTGTGAGACTTTGCTAAG
>CAZUAW010000340.1:0-2588 GCA_964618535.1 uncultured Thiotrichales bacterium | reverse complement strand
GTGGAATCAATAGATAAGCGAGAACTCGTGTAATTCATGAAATATTCGGGCTAGAAAAATCAGTTGGGCGCGAAAAAGATGCGTAAGCCATTGGCGTGCAGGGGAAATCAGAAAAACTCGTAGTCACCTGATTGGTGATGAGAGGTTTTTCTGATTTGTCAGGTGCGTCAATGGATTGCGTAGTCTTTCGTGATCCAACTGATTTTTCTAGGTTTAAGGGTAGCTTGGATCATAATCATACAGTGATATTGCGTTGTCTCCGGCAAAATAGCTTTTACCGTAATTGAAAGCGAGCTGATCGTTATCCGCAGTTAACTTCCCTGCCACAACGTATGCAAATTGTCCCAGTAGTCTCTCCAGGCTCGGCGTTAAGCTGCAATAATCTTCGTGTAAGCTTCAAGAATGAATTCAATACAACATCTAGCCAAGATTATGGCGGCGCTGCGTGACCCAAAAACGGGTTGTGACTGGGATTTGAAACAAGATCACCGAACGCTGATTCCTTTTTTAATTGAAGAATCGTACGAGGTGATTGACGCCATCGAGGCAGGGGATGATGAACATCTTTGTGAGGAGTTGGGTGATTTATTGTTTCAGGTTGTTTTTCATGCGCAGCTTGCAGCCGAGCAGCAGCGATTCACTTTGGATGATATAGCCACTGCAATTGCTGATAAATTGGTGCGGCGACATCCGCATGTATTCGCAGATGTGAAATATACGTCTGAGGATGAACAAGAAGCAGCTTGGGCGAGCCATAAACAACAGGAGCGGAACGATAAGTCTGTACAAAGCTCGGCGCTGGATGGCGTGCCTAAATCCTTGCCAGCGCTCATGCGCAGCCAGAAGCTCCAGCGCCGTGCTGCCCGTGTGGGTTTTGATTGGGAGTCTGCGGATCAGGTGATCCCAAAAATCAGAGAGGAGCTCGGCGAGGTTGAAGCGGCAGTGAGCCAGCGTGAATCGGCAGAACGGGTGGAAGAAGAGTTGGGTGATTTGCTGTTTGCAGTCGTTAATTATGCCCGCAAACTCAATATAGATTCTGAAAATGCCCTGCGGATGGGTAACGAAAAATTCTCGCGGAGATTTAATGCTATTGAAGCATTATTAAAATCACGTAATCAAAAAATCGAAGAGGCGAGCCAGCAGCAATTAGAAAAACTCTGGGCTGAGGTTAAGCGGCTAGAGAAAGTGCCTGGCTCACCACCAGCGTAATTACTCTTTTTTAATAGTGAAGAGCGGACAAGTGACAACACTTAGCTCATCTATATTTAGACAGCTACCAGCAGATAGCTCGATGGCGAGGGGATCTCGGTTGTTCACTGAGAGCCCAGCAATAATGCTACCAGCTTCAACTTTTATAACCGACTCAGAGACTCGGCTAATCAACGTCCCTGTATCAATACCGACATGAAGCTCTCTACGTAAATCGGGATTGTCGCTATCAAATAAATCAGAGAAATATCCACGGTGATTGGCGATAGTAGAATCGAGTTGAAAGGGAGAATCAAAAGTCAGCGTAGACCGTTGGTTTTGGTTTTGTGTGATGGTAGCGTTAAAATTATCCAGTGAAAAATGAATGGCTGGTTCATTATTAATGCTAAAACTAAAGGCATTAAAACCGACATCAGTCAGAATAATATTTTTACCAAAATCATTGATGCGTGCAGAACCGGTAATTTTCGAGTCGGTTTTAAATGAGAGAGGAAAAACACCTTGATCATCTTCATCAAACCCAGTCAGCGATATTTCACTGATTGAAGCATCTAACTGCAAAGTGCGGCTATCAATATCCAGATTAAATCCAAGTAATTGGTCGGTTGCGGCTAATTTAAAATCAACTGGCAGGGCGAAAGAATCATCATTAATAGCAATGGCTTGCGGAACAGAGAGCTTTAATGCGAGCGCCTGAGGAGACTCTGCAATATCCAGGCGTAGGCTGCCAAACATGTTTGCAGGAAGTCTGTCCGGTTCGCCGGGAAGCGTCAATTCTCTGATTCCAGCTAGCGCGGCTCTGAGACCCGATAGCAGAATTTCAAAAGAAGCATCGGTAGGTGAAAACCCAATAGATAACACCAAGTCATTGTTAAAATTTAAACCGACATCAGCTGCCACAACTTTATCGTCTTGCAGCTCAGTTACCGTTGCGTCGAACTGAACCGATCGAAGAATTTGTATGCATCGCGCTTGTTTTTGTATCTCAACCTCAAGCTCCGCACAAATTTGGGACTCATTTGGATCTAAAGAAAACCGATTATTGCCGCGATTAATGACCGTTGAATTGCTAATCACAAATTCAACCAGTCTAGGAACTTCTGAAAGTAAACTGATATCGATGCCCGTAGAACTTTGAATACCACCCAATACACGTGGTAGAACCTCTGATTGGTCACTATCAGGCTGCATCAATAGTGCTGATATTTCTTTAAAAGCATCAGAATTGGTCGTCAGCGATTGTACAAGCTTGAGATTGTTCGAAAAATTCCGCTTCAGCCCGACAACAACGCCATCCACTAATTGCTGGTCGGAGAGGTTATCAAAACCAGTGACATCAATATCCGTGTCACTCTCACAACCGCTAATCAACAACAGAA
>CAZUAW010000339.1:0-2628 GCA_964618535.1 uncultured Thiotrichales bacterium | reverse complement strand
TGGAATCAATAGATAAGCGAGAACTCGTGTAATTCATGAAATATTCGGGCTAGCTTGGCGGTATGCATTTTATTCATCAGCTCACGCTTTTCATCATCAAGCTCATCAATCAATTTATGAAATGTACTTTTAATATCTAACATGGCGATCACTCCTAATGAAAAACTCAAATTTACCGTCAGACTTGCTTGAGATACCCGACCCGTAGAAGGAAATTAGCATTATTCAAGGCGTAACATATTGACGAACATCATTCATTAAATAGACATCACCTGATAAGAAAACGACCAAAATGGAGGTTTGTGGTTACCTTCCTGTTTCGTACAACTCAGCGGGATAAGCCATGATCTGTACGCATAGATATTTTGTACTCTCATAATCAGTTCCACTATAATCACCTTAGGAACGGTAAACAAATAATGTTATCATCTGACTCGTCCTTTTCCTCCTGCTTGCGCCTTCTCAATCGTCACGTAAAACGACTATGCTCCTGCTAAAGCTTCTAAGAATCGCTAAAGCTCACTAAGTAACACAAGCAGAAGTAAAAATACTTCGCCAGATGACAATGTTATTTATTTACCGTTCCTTACATTCAATTCTTATCTAAATGAGGACAAGCTTATGTTTCACCCTATCGAAATCCCCTTTGGCTGCAAAATGCTATTTAACATTGTTGATTTAAAAGACGGCATCACTATCGAAGATGTTGAACTATTACTTGGCGAGATGTGCAATGTGGTTAAAAATAATTACGGCGATGATAACGGCGGATTTATCGGTGGTCAGGTTTTTCGCAATACGGGATTTATTTCAGATGAAGGCTCAGTTCTGGAAGAGACCGAAAATGACAAACGCGTAAAACAAAATATGGGAGATATTGTCATCGTCACCTATTGGAAATCATTTGAACAACATGAAGCGTCACATGCTGATAAATTGTTTAACGATAAATTTGCGCAGCTAGCGGAATACTGCGATGGCACTTTTGAAGTGGGTTATGACATGCTGTGGCAAGGTGTTCCAGAAGATTGACCGCAAATAGATAGAAGGATAGTTGTTAGAACCACAGATTAACGTTCATCCACAGATAAGTATCTGTCACCTGCGGTTCTAACAGTTTTTTCTAAATGATCACAACACTATAAATCTCTATGTGAGCCATCGCAGTACGGGGGGTTTTTGGTGTGTTTACAGCCACAGAGTCCGTATTTCTTTTGCTCATCCACTTCAAAGGCGATGGGTTCAAAAGTTGTCCCCTGATGCGCGCCATCGCAGAAGGATTGTTCTTCTGAACGACCACAGCTGCACCAGTAATAGGTTTTCCCAGGCTCTAATTCCGTCACATAGGGTTTTTTCTGCACAACAATAGGGTTAGCAAGATGCGGAGGGATTTCTGCTTCCGGTTGTTTCTTTTGTCCTGCATCTTCTGTGAACTCGAAACTATCAAAGAATAGTCTTTCTTCATCTAAACCTTTTTCTAAAAAGGCCGCTTTGCCTGCATTAATCATTGGCGGAGGGCCGCACATATAGACATCAAAACCGGATAAATCGCTGTGGTGTTGCATGACCGCTTCATGTACCCAGCCAGTTTCACCAGCCCAATCACTTTCTTTAGGTTCGGAAAGTACAGGAATAAAATTAATATTTTTATTTTCTTTGGCCCATTTTTCAGCCAGCGCTCGCATATATAAATCATCCTCTGAGCGAGCCCCCCAAATCAGATCAATTTTTCGATTAAACCCTGTTGTCATTTCTTGCTCAATCATTGCTTTGCATGGCCCAAAGCCAGTACCACCAGCGACCATAATAATGGGATCCATCGTATTTTCACGTAAATAAAATGAACCGTGTGGTCCTTCAATTCTCAACATCGCGCGTTCTTCCATTTCATGAAAAACATGATGCGTAAAATAACCGTCTGGCACTTCGCGGATATGCAGCGTTAAAAACTCATCATCGTGCGGCGGGTTGGCGATTGAGAAAGATCTGCGACGGCCATCCTTTAATAAAATCTCAATATATTGCCCGGCTCGAAATTGCATCCTTTCCGATGCGGGTAATTTCAGTTTGAGCAGCATCACGTCGTGATTGAGTTTGGTTAATGCCTCAACTCGCGCGGGTAATATTTTAATTTGTGTGGCAACTTCATCGTCCATGACTTGCGCGTCAATGACTAAATTGCTGAGTGGGTTCGCAGAACAAAAAAGCGTTTTACCGGCAGGAACGCTCTGATCTTTTATCGCCTTAGGCGTTTTCCCCGGATATTCAACTTGTCCCTCAACGACGGTGCCCGCGCAGGTGCCGCAGGTGCCGCTGCGACAGCCATAGGCGAGGGTTATGCCTTGACGAAGTGCTGCGTCTAATACGGATTCTCCGTCTTCGACTAGAAATTTTAAGTCGCTGTCTTTTATTTTTACTCTGTAGGTCATTTTATTCTCTTTTTTGCCTTGGTGTTGTTGGTAGCTGCTTTGGCTGCATCGCCCTAATCAAGCTTGCTGATCAGCCAACTGGAGAGCGAGTTAAGCCAAGTACCGGCTCCGCTGTCGCTTTAATCAGCCTACTGGTTATGGGTTTTTACTTGAAGTTACATCAATATAAATGGGGCTTTAACTGAAGATGTAATCAGGA
>CAZUAW010000338.1:0-2636 GCA_964618535.1 uncultured Thiotrichales bacterium | reverse complement strand
CTAGGAGCCTGTCCGAGCCAAAATATTTTATCAACATGAGATTAAAAAAATGAAATTACATCACGGATTATCAATAGTCCTGACAGCGGCCTGCTTATTACTGCTGATGAGTTGTTCCAAGGAGCCAGAAATCACACCGGAACAAGCACATCATCATGGGCATGAACATGATGGTCATACAGCTTCCACACTAAGTCTAAATCAGGGTGAAAAATGGCAAACGGACGTACCGTTACGACAAGGTATGCAAAGCATTAACGATGCCGCCATGAGCGCAACGACAGATTTTCATCATGATGCACTGACAAAAGAAGATGCTGCAGAACTGGCCAAACATATTACTGGTCAGGTGGATTACTTGATTAATAATTGCAAACTTGAGCCACAGGCAGATGCTACGCTGCATGTCTTAATCGGGGATTTATTAGGTGGTGCCGATGTGCTGTCGAAACAGCCTTTATCGAGTCAGGGTTTGCCACGCATTATCCAAGCTTTGCAATTATATCCAGATTATTTTAATCATGAAAATTGGAGCGGTCTTTCGCACGAAAAAAATTGAGGATGATTGATGACTGACCTCACATGAGGTATGTATCCTTTTCCATGCTGGCTTTTATCGCAACACGTTGAACATCACTTTGGGAATATGATTAAGCAGGATCCGCAGACCACGCTGAGATTGAGAAAACAGACATGATAATTAGTCCGACCCCCGCTTTGATGGAAAGCCTTTACTGGATCACTTTGGTCGCTGTGATCGTATCCTCGGCTTCTGCTGTGTTGAAAGCCGGGTTTAAGGAGTTTGATCTTTTTGGCGTCATTATTATCGCCATAGCCACAGGCCTCGGTGGTGGATCAATGCGAGACATGTTGTTGGATCGAGAGGTTTTCTGGATTCAGAACCAGATTTTTTTCATTGCCTCTTTGGCGAGTGCCATTGTGATTTTTCTTGCAGCCCGTTTGTTTAATTTTAGCCATCGATTATTTTTAATTCCTGATGCTGCTGGACTAGCAACGTTTGGTATCGCCGGAACACTTGTCTCACTCATGGTGGGTGCACCGTGGCTTATTGCCAGCTTCATGGGTGTCATGACTGGAACAATGGGAGGCATTTTTCGCGATATCCTCTGCAATGAACCACCGATGGTATTTCACAGTCCACTATATGCCACCGTATCTTGGGGCGGCTCACTACTATTTATAGCCCTCCTGTATTTTAATCTTGATACGAAACTAGCGGCAGTCATTGCCGGCCTCAGCATTTTTGTCGCGCGCTTATTAGCAATGCATTATAGAATCGGCTTACCTCGTTTTCGATTCAAAGAGTGATCTTGATGTTCACTATGAAAGATTTTGGATATCCCGTAGAAATGAGAATAATAAACAATGGATTTTGAATGGGTCGCAATTGCGATGGGAGATGTCACTTGGATATCCCTGGCTTTTGGTCTGGGGTTCTTGGCAAGGCTAATTGGTTTGCCTCCTCTGGTGGGGTTTTTGGCTACCGGTTTTCTGCTCAACGCCCAGGGTTTTGCCGGTGGCGAGGTCTTACACAAGCTGGCTGATCTCGGTATCACGCTGCTGCTCTTCACTGTCGGCTTGAAACTTAATTTGAAGGTGCTGATGAGGCCACAGGTTTGGGCTGTGACTGGTTTGCATGTCGCGATCATTATTACCCTTTTCGGCTCAGTTATTTTTGGTTTGGCTTTGCTTGGTGCGCCGCTCTTTGCTGGTCTGGATTTCAAGCTTTCGTTAATGCTCGCATTTGCATTGAGTTTTTCAAGCACCGTATTTGTGGTGAAATCATTGGAAGATAAGGGCGAGATGAAATCCCTACATGGACGAATCGCTATCGGCATTTTGGTGATGCAGGATCTTGCGGCAGTCATTTTCATTGCAGCCTCCAGCGGTAAAGTACCTTCAATCTGGGCGCTGGGATTGTTTTTATTGATTCCGCTGCGACCACTATTTCACCATTTTCTAGAGAAAACAGGTCATGGTGAATTGTTGATTCTCTACGGCTTAGTCTTGGCGCTCGGCGGAGCTGAGCTGTTTGAGCTGGGTGGGGTAAAGGATGATCTGGGCGCACTCATTATGGGCGTTTTGATCTCAACCCATCCTAAAGCGAAAGAAATGGCGAAATCTATGCTGGGTTTCAAAGACCTGTTTCTGGTGGGTTTCTTCCTTTCCATCGGTATGGCGGGCCAGCTATCGCTGGAAGCGTTGATGATTGGACTGCTGCTCGTTCCTTTTGTGCTAGTCAAGTCTGCGTTCTTTATGGCCCTGATGACCCGCTTCAAACTGCGTGCAAGAACCTCATTGCTGGCAACACTTAATTTGACTAACTACAGTGAGTTCGGCCTGATCGTCGCCGCTATCGGGGTTAGTAATGGCTGGCTTGACGGAGAATGGCTGGTAGTGATTGCCATCGCGTTATCTCTCTCATTTGCGCTCGCCGCGCCATTGAACCGTTTTGATGACAAAATTTATAGCCGGTTCAGACCTCTCTGGATGCGATTTCAGCGCCAGGAGCGGCTTGTGGATGACCTCCTGCTCGATACGCGGGGTGCAACCATTGCTATTTTTGGCATGGGCAGAGTTGGCGCTGGAGCCTATGACAAGATGCAAGAGCTCCA
>CAZUAW010000337.1:0-2659 GCA_964618535.1 uncultured Thiotrichales bacterium | reverse complement strand
AAAACAATATATTAAGCGAGATTCTCATGAATTCATGCAATATCCGGGTTAAAAGCCGGAAACGAAAGTTTCCGGCACTTTCTGTATGATCTTTAGATGGCCTTGCATTAACTCATTGCCATGTTTGAATATTGTTTATGAAGACAATTCCCCTAAGCTCAGATTTATCAACAATACCAACCACCTTCACAGTTCACAAATGGAGGCATAAAATTTTCCATTTGTCCCGCGTTCGATTACATTTTCCTGCTGTAGTTCGATGGTTGGCAAGTAACCAAAATGTTGTCGGAAGCATTCGTTTACCGTGGTGGCAAGATCATCAAATTCATCTCCTGCATAGCGCAACACAAAATGCTCTAATGATTTTTGAATCACTTGATACTGATGCATACCGGGAATATCCCGCAAGGCAACGGATAAGTCGGTGAACATGACATATCGACCATCGCGATGTTTTAGAACACCGCGAATTTTACCGATGATTTTCCCCAGTGATGGCAATTTGATCTTGCCGCAGGGGCATTGCTCGCGTGCGGCTAAATCGCCAATTTCATAGCGGATGAGTGAGGATTGTCGATTCATATAATCGGTAATTACCAGTCTGCCAATCTCACCATCAGCGCAGGGTTGGTTCGCTTCATCGAGCACTTCAACGCCAAGTTTGTGCGCCATGACGTGATGAAATTCAGGTTCGTGTGGGCAGCGTGCTGCGATCATACCAAACTCGGTGGCGCTGTAGGTCGACCAGATTTTGGCATTCGGAAATGCCTGTTGTATGAGGGCTTCCTGATGAGATTCGAACACTTCGCTGAAACAACCCACACGCTGGATAAATCGCATGTCGACACCCGCTTCAAGAATCGCTGAGCTGAGCTGTACGGCGTTGGTTGGATAGGTGGTGATTGCAACAGCGCCCGCTGTGATATTGCGCTGTTGAATGTGTCGGATCTGTTTGTCTATGGCCGTGTTGATATCCAGAAAGTCACTGTTTTTGTCATCGGGTGCATAGATTATCCGTGTTCGTGGCAGCGGGCCGCCCAGCCAGGATACGAATTCTGCTGTATCCTTTCTCTCTTGATTGGCGCGTGCTTTTGACCAAGAGATTCGAACGGGTATACCGGTTGAGCCGGAGGTTCGACCCGATTCAGCATATCCATATAATAGCAGGTCGTTATGTTCAAGAATCTCCGATCGCGTCAAAATAGGAATGTCAGGTAACATGTCGTTGAACCGAGCTTGGTAAAAAGGGTGATGATCTCGTGCCCATTCGACGATTCTGGCAAAATGCTGCCGAGCATAAGGCTTGTCACGAAATGATAATGGAATCTGGTCAGGGCGCATGCAGGAGCAATCCAGTGAATAATAATGAAAGTTATGTTGATATTTTCAACTACCGGGGAGCAGCTTACAATAAGGCAATGCATTTGCAGCCAGATGCTCGTGAGGCTGAGCGGCAAGCACTGATCGATCTGCTCAACCTTCAGCCTGGAGATAGCGTTTGCGATGTACCTGCAGGCGGGGGGTATCTAGCGGATGGCATTTCAAGAGATTTTAAAAATATTGATATCATCTGCGTCGAACCATCCCATGTTTTTTCTGGCGATATCTGTTCTGCACACCAAATTCTCAACAATCCTCTCAATTCAATCGACAAGCCGGATGGCAGTTTCTCCGTCATTGCCAGTCTTGCCGGACTTCATCACACATCCAACCGCGAAAGTATTTTCCGGGAATGGGGACGATTACTGAATAGTGAGGGTCGAATAGTCGTTGCTGACGTGGGTGCTGGTACAGGAACCGGCGAGTTTCTGAATACTTTTGTGGATGAGCATTGCCCCAGCGGTCATGTGGGTTGGTTTTTCGAGGCTGGGGAGTTTACGGATTTACTAGAGACAGACGAATGCACCAATATCCAGGAACGATTGATGGATGTACCTTGGCGATTTGCCAGTCGTGAAGCAATGGCAGACTTTTGCGCACACCTGTTTTATCTGCCAGAAGTGAATCATCAAAATCTTATCGAAGCCCTTGAAGATATCGTGGGCGTGGTATCCGTCAACAATCATTCTGGGGTTGAGCTTCAGTGGCAGTTACGCTATGCGCTCGGAGAGCGTTAGAACGTAGGTTTGAGGCGCAGACAGTGAGGGTGATCTGCTCTCCGCTACAAACCTGGACGACAAGATTGTCGGGAATCTCTTGGTCGGGAAGCATCCGTCCCGGCAGGTTTTGAGTGATTGTTAACTGTGCTGGAGAGTGATTTTCAATAGAGTTAGTTAGCACGGTCAGATTATGAGGGGTTTGACTTCAAATTTTTTGGTGTTGAAAGTTGGGTGTCTTCGTTTGCGTTTGCCATCAAACCGTCCGAATTTGATATTGCCGAAGCCCCGTTGAGCGCCATCCAGGTCACTGATGCCAAAGACAGTCTGGCGATGATACGCGGTGTGCTCGATAACCAGGCTGGCCCAGCGCTTGATATCGTCGCGCTGAATGCTGGCGCTGCTATCTATGTCGCAGGGCTTGAAGCCACCCTGTCTGATGGCGCAGCCAAAGCTCGCCAGGTGATCGCAGACGGGTCTGCCGCCGCCAAACTCGCTGCGCTGGTAGAAAAAACCCAGAGTTACAGTGAGCAGAAAGGATGAGCGATACTCCCGATATCCTA
>CAZUAW010000336.1:0-2663 GCA_964618535.1 uncultured Thiotrichales bacterium | reverse complement strand
GCGTTTACCTGTATATCTTCGGACACGGAAATCTCCAAATTAAGACCTGGTTTAAGCGCTAATGTTCCCCCCATGATCATGAGCACGGCACTACCGAGTAAGTCCACATGAGTATCCGTAAAAATTGTGCTGTGCGCATCTAGCTGAACGACTAAATTAAGCTTGGAATTGACGTTCCACTGGACTGCCGCAGAACCAAAACCGATCCAATCCTGATGCTCACCTATGACAGTGTCAGAGTCTGGGGAGAATGCCAAACCAAAATCTGCGGAAAAAGCCAGCATGGCTTCTGATTTCCAGGCTGCGGCAATCCATCCTGCAATATTCACCTTGCCACGACCAGTCAGTTCTCTTTGCTCTCCCGTGGGCAACTGAAGGCGGCTAAACACAGTGATATTACGTGCCTCGCTCTCGTCCAGCACATAGCCTGCCAGTAATGAAACATCACCAATACCTGAGACGCTATTGCGCTGATCTAATCGAATTTCATCACCATATTGGTAAAATATTTGAAACTGATCCTGGAGCCGCCTGCGCCTATCGCCTTGTGGTAACTGCAAAGCATCATGATAGTTGTCAATAAACCCATCCAGCTCTCCCCTGCCATGATGCACTAAAGGAATAGACAATCCGGTAAGCCAGAGGCGATTGATTCTCTTCATCCATTGCAGATCAATCTGAGTGGTCTCTGCATCAATGATCAGACTTTCTGTCTGACCAACACCTCCCTGGAAGTTGAGCGTATTGCTCAGATTAAGACGAAAATCAAACAGGGATTGACCTACCGCTGGCAACTTAGCATCAGGCAACATTGGGATCACACCCGTGCTAAATGGATTTTGATCGTGTACCAGCAATGGCGCTGAATGCGTCGCAGCGATCAGCGTCCAAAAAAGGAGCAGTGATTTGAGGAATAAAGGAATGAGGTGAACAACAGATCAAGAAATTGAACAATATACAGCAAATAACACGACTACGATCAATCCGTTGGGGAGCAGGAGAACATGACCCTCCAAAACCTGAAAACGCTTTTTCATTCCTTGGCGGTCGAACAGTTGTAGCTAAATCCTTTTAATCACTTGAACATCTTGTTCGATACTATCCTGCCAGTTCGATCCAGGCCGCCTGGATCTTAAAAGGTCATGATCACCTGCACCACTGAGCTGTACTCAAATCAATTAAAATTCTGTAGCAAACACCTGTGTCCAATAGGATGGAAAAACGCGGCGGTTGGTGAATTCGGACGCAGAGCCGAATTCCTGATAATCAGGGTTCATAATATTTTCGCAGTGCCCTGGGCTATCCAGCAAAGCCGCAACCGCTGCCGACTCATTCGGATATCCAGCAGCAATATTTTCCCCTACCGCCCGCCAGTCGTAGCCTGTGGCGGTGACTCGATGACTAACCTGCAAGCCATCTGAACCACTGTGGTTAAAGAAATCGTTATTAGCCATATCCACGCTATGGACTTTAGCTGCTTCCATTAACTGGCAGTTCCAGCTTACTGGCTGTGTTGCGGCAAAAGAGATTGCACCGCAGTCTCTCGCCTCTGCTCTGGCTAAATTGACAAGGTCCAGCATTGCCTGATCACTATCGGTTAATTCACACGCCGATTCGTTACTGCCAGAATCACCGGCAACCTCGGTATTGATAAGGGGTGGTGCATCATTGCCATCATTTCCAGAGTTAGTGAGATCTATCAGCTGGTTGCCGAATCCAGCATCACACCCTTGCAAAGCGATAAACGCCAGCCCGAGCAGAACAACACCTTTTAATTGCATACAAAAATCCTGAAGTTGGTCACAGTTTTCCTGTTCGTCCCTATAGAAACAATTAAGTTTCAATCACATCAGCGCTTACAGATAAACGGTTTATTTCTATCGACAGATGGCGAAACTAAAGCAATGCAATGCGCAATAAAGCGGCTACGCTCATTGCATCGGTGATCTCACCGTTTTTTGCCATCTCGATTGCTTCGATCAAGGGTAACTTCCTGGCGGTGATATCTTCAGTCTCTTCAAGACAAGCGGTGCCACTGCTCAGTTCTCTGGCAACGTAGACAAAACCGATCTCATCGGTCACAGAATTTGAAAGATGGAGGGTTAATAGTAGCTCGAAATATTCAGCGATCAGCCCTGTTTCCTCTTCCAGCTCACGCCTTGCAGTTTCCATTGGGTCTTCACCCTGAGGTGATCCACCTTCCGGAATTTCCCAGGAATATTCGCCGAGCGTATAGCGGTGCTGGCCGACCAGCCACGTGTTGCCATTATCATCAACCGGGATAATGCCAACTGCCTGATTTTTAAAACAGACCTTGCCATACTGGTTTGGTTTACCAGCAGGATTAATCACCGTATGTTCCTCTATACGGATCCAGGGATTGCCGTAAATTTTTTTACTGGAAATAAATTTCCAAGGATTCACTATGTCAGTCATTGTCAGAATAAAATCAAAGTAGAGAATATATACCGACTGATCATTTGAATATAGCTGTTGCTCTAGCCGCAGCCCCATACAGTGGTAACAAGCCGACCGTATGGGGGATCAGGTTTGATGGTCATTATTGCAAATGTGACCATCGGTAGAACAACAAACAACAACTTTTATTAGTACTAGCCCAGATATTGCATGAATTACACGAGTTCTCGCTTATCTATTGATTC
>CAZUAW010000335.1:0-2664 GCA_964618535.1 uncultured Thiotrichales bacterium | reverse complement strand
TACGAGTTTTTCTGATTCACCATGCACACCAATTACTTACGCGTCTTTTTCGCGCCCAACTGATTTCTCTAGGGTTAAGAATTATTTCCTGAGAATACACATGCTTAATGACTATCGGAAACACGTAGAAGCTCGCGCTGCCGAGGGTATTCTCCCACAGCCATTGAGTGCTGATCAGACCGCTGACCTGGTCGAACTATTAAAACAGCCGCCCAGTGGTGAGGAAGAATTCATTATGGCGTTGCTCAGCGACCGTGTACCCGCCGGTGTGGACGAAGCAGCCTATATAAAAGCAGGTTTTCTTGCGGCAATTCTCAAAGGTGATGCCAGTTCGCCATTGATTGACAAACAAAAAGCCACTCAGCTACTCGGCACCATGCTCGGCGGTTATAACATTGAACCATTGATTGCTGCGCTTGATGATAATGAGATTGCGGCAACCGCAGTGACTGCGCTATCACATACATTATTGATGTTCGATGCCTTTCATGATGTGAAAGAAAAGGCGGATAACGGCAACGCTTATGCACAAAAAGTGCTTCAGTCCTGGGCCGATGCTGAGTGGTTTACTTCCAACCCAGAGCTGCCTGAAAAGATCACCGTCACCGTTTTTAAAGTCCCCGGCGAAACCAACACCGATGACATCTCCCCTGCCCCCGATGCCTGGTCGCGACCAGATATTCCGTTGCATGCCAATGCGATGCTGAAAATGGCGCGAGAAGGTATTGAGCCGGATCAACCTGGCGAACTCGGTCCGCTTAAGCTGATCGAATCACTTAAAGAAAATGGCTTCCCACTCGCCTATGTGGGTGATGTTGTCGGCACCGGCTCATCGCGCAAATCTGCGGTTAATTCTGTGCTCTGGCACATGGGCGATGACATTCCGCATATTCCCAACAAGCGCGAAGGCGGCTATTGCTTTGGTGGGAAAATCGCACCAATTTTCTTTAATACATTGGAAGATTCCGGTTCACTGCCGATCGAAATGGATGTCAGCAAAATGGCAATGGGTGACGTGATTGATGTTTATCCCTATGCAGGCGTGGTTAAGCGCCATGATAGCGATGAAGTGATTTCACAATTCAGTTTAAAAACCGAAGTCATCCTCGATGAAGTGCGCGCCAATGGACGTATTCCACTGATCATTGGCAGAGGCCTGACCGTGCGTGCGCGTGAAGCACTTAAGCTTGAGCCATCAAGCATTTTTCGTGTGCCGGTTGATCCTGCCGATACTGGCAAAGGCTACACGCTGGCGCAAAAAATCGTTGGTAAAGCTTGCGGCATAAAAGGCGTTCGCCCCGGCATGTATTGCGAACCTAAAATGACCACCGTCGGCTCTCAGGACACCACCGGCCCAATGACCCGCGATGAACTCAAAGACCTTGCCTGTCTCGGTTTTTCTGCTGATCTGACCATGCAATCGTTCTGCCACACCGCCGCCTATCCAAAACCCATAGATGTTGATACCCAGCACACATTGCCTGATTTCATCATGACCCGTGGCGGCGTCTCCCTAAAACCAGGCGATGGCATCATCCACTCCTGGCTGAACCGTATGTTGCTTCCAGACACCGTTGGCACAGGTGGTGATTCACACACCCGATTCCCAATTGGTATCTCATTTCCGGCTGGCTCTGGCTTGGTTGCGTTTGGCGCAGCGACCGGCGTTATGCCACTGGATATGCCCGAATCCATCCTGGTACGTTTCAAAGGCGAAATGCAGCCAGGGATCACCTTGCGTGATCTAGTCAATGCCATTCCCTATGCCGCGATTCAGGCAGGTACTTTAACAGTCGCTAAAAAAGGTAAGAAAAATATCTTTTCCGGACGCGTACTGGAAATCGAAGGCTTGCCCGATCTCAAAATCGAACAAGCATTCGAACTCTCCGATGCCTCAGCGGAACGCTCCGCTTCCGGCTGCACCATCAAGCTCAATAAAGAACCTATCATCGAATACCTCAACTCCAATATCGTGATGCTAAAATGGCTGCTCTCAGAAGGCTATAACGATGCCCGTACCATTGAGCGACGCATTGATGCCATGCAAGCCTGGCTGGATAATCCAGAATTACTCGAAGCCGATACAGATGCAGAATACGCCGATATCATCGAGATCGACCTCAACGAAATCAAAGAACCACTACTCGCCTGTCCCAACGATCCCGATGACATCAAACCGTTATCAGAAGTTACAGGCGTGGCAGTACAAGAAGTCTTCATCGGCTCCTGCATGACTAATATCGGACACTTCCGTGCAGCCGGTAAATTGCTGGAAAAAGTTGATGGCGTAGTCCCTACCCGTTTGTGGATCGTACCGCCCACCAAGATGGATCAAAACCAGCTAACCGAAGAAGGCTACTACAGCATATTTGGTAGAGCCAGTGCGCGTGTAGAAATGCCGGGGTGTTCGCTGTGCATGGGGAATCAAGCAAGAATTGCACCCAAAAGCACCTGTATTTCTACCTCTACCCGCAACTTTCCAAACCGCCTTGGCGATGGCGCGGATGTGTATTTAGCTTCCGCAGAACTCTCAGCAATTACGGCAATTTTAGGAAAACTACCCAGCGTTGCAGAATATATGAAATACGCTGCTGATCTGGACACCATGGCTGATGATATTTATCGCTATCTCAACTTTAATGAAATTAAAAGTTATCAGGATGC
>CAZUAW010000334.1:0-2671 GCA_964618535.1 uncultured Thiotrichales bacterium | reverse complement strand
ACTCGCGATTGGCGTGATTGTTTTCGTCATACTTGTTTATCGCAGGCAACGCGCATCAAAGCAATCTCCCAAATACACAGGTCGTTATAGAAGAAGGCGATAAACTCCGTTTGTAGCAGCGATTGTTTGTTAGAATATTGCGCCATGAATGATGTAACTCTAATTCTCGACCCCCTCAACGAAGCGCAGCGTGAAGCTGTTTGCAAACCCTCTATCCCTGTTCTGGTTTTAGCCGGTGCTGGCAGCGGTAAAACCCGTGTGCTGGTGCACCGTATTGCCTGGTTGATTCAGGTGGAGCGGGTTTCTCCGTTCAGTATTCTTGCTGTGACGTTTACCAATAAAGCGGCTGCCGAGATGCGTGGCCGAATTGAATCACTACTGAATATTCCGGCTGCTGGTATGTGGGTGGGGACTTTTCACGGGCTGGCGCATCGCTTGTTACGAATGCACTGGCATGAGGCGAAATTGCCTCAGCAGTTTCAGATTCTCGATAGCGGTGATCAGCTCAGTCTGGTGAAGCGGGTTATCCGTTCGCTGGAATTGGATGAAACCCGCTGGCCAGCCAAGCAAGCGCAGTGGTTTATTAATGGTCGTAAAGACGAAGGTATTCGCCCCGGCAATATGCAGGATACGGGCGATCCTTTTGAGCGGCAGATGATCCGAATCTACTCGGCCTATGAAGTCACTTGTCAACGCGGTGGCTTGGTGGATTTTGGTGAGCTGTTGCTGCGTGCGCTGGAAGTGCTGCGTGATACACCGGCATTGCTCAAACACTATCAAGAGCGTTTTCGGCACATTCTGGTGGATGAGTTTCAGGATACCAATACGCTGCAATACAGCTGGATTAAGCTGCTTGCCGGTGACAGGATTCCGGTATTTGCGGTGGGGGATGATGATCAGTCAATCTATGGCTGGCGTGGCGCAAAAATTGAGCATATTCAAAAATTTAGCACGGATTTTAATTCTGCCGAAAAGGTGCTTCTGGAGCAAAACTATCGCTCCACTGGGAATATTTTAGCCGCTGCCAATGCGGTGATTGATAACAACAATGGTCGCCTCGGCAAGAACCTCTGGACCGATGATAAGGAAGGCGAGTTGATCCAGCTCTATACCGCGCAGGATGAAATGGATGAGGCGCGGTTTGTGGTGCAGCGAATCAAGACCTGGATGGATGTTGGTGGGGTGCGCAGCGATGTAGCAATTTTGTATCGCTCCAATGCGCAGTCACGGGTGTTTGAGGAAATTCTCATTACCCAGCAGGTGCCGTACAAGGTATACGGCGGCTTACGATTTTTCGAGCGTGCCGAGATCAAAGATGCGTTGGCGTATCTACGCCTGACGATGAACCCACAGGACGATGCCAGTTTTGAGCGTGTGGTGAATCAGCCAACGCGAGGCATTGGCGCAAAAACCGTTGAAGCAATCCGCACCTTATCTAATGCAGAAGACATTAATATGTTCGATGCAGCGGTCAAGCTCATCGAAAGTGGCGGATTGACTCCCAGAGCCACCTCGTCTGTGCGGAGATTTTTACATTTGATTGAAAAGCTCAGGCACGAAACAGACGGTTTTGCTTTCCATGAAACGGTTGAGCATATCAATGAAAATTCGGGATTGATTGAGCATTTTCAAAAAGAAAAAGGTGAGAAGGGTCAGTCGCGCATCGAAAACCTTGGCGAATTGGTCACCGCTGCCAGAGGCTTTCACTACAACACCGATGAGCACGGTGAGATGGGTACGGCCGAAGCTTTCCTCGCACATGCCGCATTAGAAGCTGGCGAAAGTCAGGGCGATGCCTGGGATGAATGCGTGCAGCTGATGACGCTACATTCCGCCAAAGGTCTGGAATTTCCATTGGTGTTTTTGGTGGGGATGGAGGATGGATTGTTCCCACACTCCATGTCTTCTGATGATCCTGATCGGCTCGAAGAGGAACGGCGACTTTGTTATGTCGGCATTACCCGCGCACGTCAGCAATTGATCATGAGCTGCGCTGAACGCAGGCGACTTTATGGGCAGGAGCGATACAACCTGCCATCGCAGTTTATTGGTGAAATCCCAGAGAATTTGCTGCATGAAGTCCGGCCTACTGTACCGAAGAAGGCTGTTAACCGGTATAAGAACCAGACAGCGCCAGGTCGATTCAAGGCGCTTGATGATGGAATGCCAGTTGCGCTCAGCGCTCATGTCAGTCACAAGAAATTTGGCGAGGGTGTCGTCACCAATTTCGAGGGCAGTGGCAGTAATGCGAGGGTTGAGGTTCGGTTTAAGTCAGCGGGCAGCAAATGGCTTGTCTGGACTTATGCGAATCTGGAAATTCTTTAGTGGCGTGTTGTTTATTAAGCGCGCAGTACCTGCTACTCTTGTAAGACATTGTCGTACGAGAGGTTGCAGTGAGCAGTTTAACGATTCGCCTTGATGAAAAACTAGAAAAAGATCTGAATGCTCTGGCTGAACGTCAGCACAGAAGCAAGAGTGAACTTGCACGAGAGATTCTTCGGCGACGAGTGACCATTGAAAAGTTCCAGAGCCTGCGTGAGCAACTACTACCTTACGGTGAAACCGCAGGTTATCTGACCGACGAGGATGTTTTTGAGGATATTTCTTGAAAATAGCGTTAGATACAAACGTATTACTGAGTGTATTTATCGCCCATGGTTTGTGTCACGAA
>CAZUAW010000333.1:0-2693 GCA_964618535.1 uncultured Thiotrichales bacterium | reverse complement strand
CTAGCTGCCTTTTCCAGAGGGATCGGTAAAGCTATCGTTTAATGTCTGAATAAAAACATCGGCTGCATCGCGTATTTTTGCTAACTTATTGCGGGTCATTTTTCTCCAGCCAAGCGGGTTTTTAAACCATATACTGCGCGTAAAATGGCTATTTCTAGCAAAGCCATTAATAACAGAGGAATGTTCGCCGGCCTGACTCAGGCTTTTTTGCAGGTTTTTTGCGTGCCAGTTTCTAATTTTAAAATGAATCCATACCAGCCCTACTATACTAGCAACGAGCACTGCCATACCCCAAGGGGAGCTAACTAGAATTACCCATAGCTCTGTAATTCCACCGAACACTGCACCAACACCAACTAAAATCATTGCCATTAGCCCAAACACAACGCCATCTGTTAACAACACTCGACGACGAAAACTTAGAATTGTTTCACCAATTTTAGGTATCCACTTTTGCTCTATTAAATCTGCAGTATTTTCTAATTCACCCATAATCCGATAAATTCTTTCGACGCCTACCGAATCTATACGGCTTTCAATTTCTGACATATCACGATTACGCCGAACTTGATAACGCTCTTTCACTGATTCAGTAGATATTTCAACAGCAAGGTCTTCATTATAAATACAGTAGAAAGTGCCTGCGGTCATGCCAGTTTGAGCAATCGCTTTTTGCCATGCAGCTACAACTTCTTCGAGATTATCATCATTGGCGGTCGTATCAATTTGATTGAGAACAAAGATAAATTTATTCGCATCATTTCTTTCGATGGTAGTTCGAACCAAGTGTTCGAGTGTGTCTTGCATCGCTCCAGGTTCTGGGTGACGTGCATCGAAAAACACAATCACAAGGTCAGAGAGATCAATAATATGACTGCTGATTTTCAAAATGGCGTTGCGCTGCTGATCTGCATCAAATCCGGGAGAATCAATGAGTATTTTTCCTTTTAGCCGCTCTACATGACAAGTTTTTAATTGCAGGTAACTATCAATTTTGCTGCCATCACCATCAGTGACTTTTTCAATTTCATCTGAAATTTGATAAAATGGAAAGCGAGGATCTGCATCTAAAGCCAAACCTGGCAATACTCTCACGTCCTCATCCCCCGAAAAAGTAATGACCGTAAATTTATCATCCACAGCTTGATTGCCACTACTTTGCAGTTTTATTCCCAGCCAAGAATTAATGAAACTGGATTTCCCAGCTGAAAATGTTCCGAGTACGGATACCAGAGGCCACCAGGAAATCTGGTTTGCAAAGGAATCTGTTGGTTTTAATAAGCCAGTTTGATAGCCAATTTTATCTAATTTTTGAAAATGCCCGACCGCATCTACCAACAATGGGCTCTCTTGCTGCAGGTGTGATTTAAGGTTTTTAATTCTTCGACTAAGTGTTTTAGCGGGTCGCATTCCATTTCTCCAATGTTCTTGAAATATAATCCACGTTCTTATCTAACGATTCGAATCGCTCTTTGCATCAAATTTCAAGGAAAAAAATGGCCAGCATTAAGCCGGCCATTGGTCTTTTTAAGTCGCTTTACGGCTTAATGGTTTCTTAAATGTTCAACAATCTTATTTGCTCGCTGTGGATCGAAGTTACCAATAAAGCCAACCAGTGGATGCACTTCTTTAAAACGCTTTTGGTCAATGAGTAAACCGGTGGCCTTCTCATAGAGATCCAGTGCAGCGGGTACTTTTCCGGCCTGAACCAGCATGTTTCCATATTCGCCCAATAGATCAGGGTTTTGTGGATCCGACGCCACTAAGTTTTCATAAATTGCGGCTGATCCAGCAAAATCACGGTTCCAAAAAGCTTGTCTCGCAGACTGCAATGAAGGCTTTGGATCCTGGACAGATGAGGATGGCGCAGCTGCTGCAACTTGAGTTTGTCCAGAATTTGCAGTGGATTTATCTCCATTGTTATTGAAGAATCCAAACAAAGATTTTTGATTCTCTGGCGTTGCTTCAGTCTGAGGCATATCAGCTTTATCAGCTGAGTTAGGCATATTTGCGCTGGCAGATACTGCAGCATCACTGTTTGTTGCCGGCTCTACACTCGCAGAATCTTCATCCTTTTTGAAAAAACCGAATAACGATTTCTTTTCGTCATTAGCCTGAACATCAACTTCTGTGTTACCTGGTACAACAGCTTTGGCAGCAGCGACAGTGGCAGCAGTTCCGGCAGCAACCACAGCGGTTGCTTTTGCAGCAGTGCCCGTGACTACATTTCCAGCCTTACCAACAGTGTCCGTTACAGCATTTCCAGCCGTACCAACAACGTCTGTGACGGCATTACTGGTAGTGTCGGCTGTTTGTTTCTTGCCACCCAGTAAATGACCGAACAAACCTTCTTTATCTTTCGACTGATTTTCGCTATTCGCAGCTTGTCCTTGTGTTGCGACCTCAGCTTTTGCGTCGGTATTAGTCGAGGCAGTGTGAGTAGCAGTGTTTCCAGGAACAACGGCTTTTGCCGCAGCGATAGTGGCCGCGGTTCCCGCAGCAACAGCAGCGGTTGTTTTTGCAGCAGTACCGCTGACGAGGTCAGCAGCTTTACCAGCTACATCTGTCACAGCAGAATCAGTCTCAGTATTTTCAGTCGCTTTTTCATCACCACCAAACCAGCGTCCAAACAGTCCTTTTCTTTCAGTTGTATTCTCTGTATCTATACTATCTGTATCTATACCATCTGTATC
>CAZUAW010000332.1:0-2700 GCA_964618535.1 uncultured Thiotrichales bacterium | reverse complement strand
GGTTTTTTCCATCTTTCCAACGGCAGTATTTCAGATGAAAATCCTGGCACCGAAGCACTGGCATTCGCCGTAATGCTCCCGTTAAAACCAAATTAATTAAATCATGACAGATTGGTACGTTTATATGCTGAAATGCAAGGATGGTAGCTTCTACACCGGCATTACCACCGATCTAGCCCGGCGCGTGGATGAACATAATGGTGTACTAAAAAACGGTGCGCGCTACACCCGCGCACGTCAGCCGGTGCAATTAATTTATCAGGAAAGCTGCGAAGATCGTTCACAGGCATCCAAACGCGAACATGCGATCAAAAAACTGGATCGAGCTGACAAACAGGCTTTGGTTAGCCAATAGGGCTTAAATACTATGCATGCAATGCTTCCTCTGCTCCAACCCACTGATTTTCCTGCACTGACGCGCCGCAGCGTCTCCACCTTGCAAGTGAATCTTGGCTACGTTTGCAACCAGACTTGTCTGCACTGCCATGTCAATGCCGGGCCGAATCGTAAAGAGATCATGGATAAAACGACCATTGATCTGGTGCTGAAAACACTGATTGATCAAAACATACAAACGCTGGATTTAACCGGCGGCGCACCCGAGCTTAACCCACATTTTCGCGAGCTGGTGACGGGCGCGAGAGCCGCCGGTGTGACTGTTATAGATCGCTGCAACCTGACCATCTTAAATGAACCTGGGATGGAAACTCTGGCTGAATTTTTAGCACAGGAATCGGTAGAAATTGTCGCCTCACTGCCCTGTTATGAGGCAGAAAATGTCGATGCCCAGCGTGGCAAAGGTGTCCATCACGGTAGCATCACCGGCCTGAAAAAACTCAATGCCCTGGGTTACGGACAAGCCGATTCGGGACTGATCATCAACCTGATCTACAACCCAACCGGCGCCTACCTGCCTCCCGCTCAGGATGCACTACAGGCGGACTATAAGCGCGAGCTGGAGCAGCGTTTTGATCTGGTATTTAACGCGTTATTTACCATTACCAATATGCCTATTGCCCGCTTTGGCAGCACACTGGTATCAAAAGGCCAGTTTCACGAATACATACGTACCTTGCGCACCGCGATGCAGCCGCAAAACCTGGATACAGTAATGTGCAAGGATTTGGTCAGCGTGGATTATCAAGGCTATATCTACGACTGCGATTTTAATCAAATGCTCGACTTGCCAATCCTTGGTGATACCGATCATTTACATCTAAGAGACCTGCCGACACTGCTGGAAACTGAGAATGATATTCAGATAGCAGATCATTGTTACGGCTGCACTGCCGGACAAGGTAGTAGCTGCGGGGGCGCACTGGATTGATTTCAGTCATTATTCCGGTGCTCAATGAAGCACTGCAAATTCCGCTGACTTTGGAACCGTTACAACCGCTTCGGGGTAAGCAAATTGAAGTGATTGTGGTCGATGGTGGCAGCGATGATGAAACCGTACTGGTGGCTACGCCATTGGCAGATAAAATCCTCCATAGTCATCGTGGCCGCGCCAAACAAATGAATCTCGGTGCAGCGCAAGCAACTGGCACCACGCTGCTATTTTTGCATGCCGATACCTGTCTACCCAGCCCGCTCGATCAAACAATCCAAAGCATCACTAATCCAAGCTGGGGGCGATTCAATGTGCAACTCAATGATCCTCACTGGATGTACAAAATCATCGCAAAAATGATGAACTGGCGCAGCTGTATCACCGGCATTGCCACAGGAGATCAGGCGATGTTCGTTAAACGTGACTTGTTTGAACGCCTCGGCGGTTTTGCAGATATTCCGTTAATGGAAGATATCGAACTGAGTCGCCGTCTGCTCAAGCTCGGCAGACCTTCATGCCTGCGCGAGCGAGTGTTGGTATCCACCCGCTATTGGCAAAATCACGGTATGATCTTAAGTGTGATCAAAATGTGGTTACTTCGTAGCGCCTACTTTCTGGGTGTTTCCCCCCATCGACTGATGAAAATTTATTACTGTACCGATTCATGAATTCAAGCTGCGTCCAGGTCTTTGCCAAATCCCCCATTCCCGGAAAAATTAAAACCCGCTTACAACCGGCACTGAGCGCTGATGACTGCGCAAAACTGTCCGCAACCATGATTCGTCATTCCGTTCGCGTTGCCTGCGAGCTGGAAGATACCGATGTGCAATTGTGGTGTTTTCCCGATACGTCACAACCCTTTTTCGAAACCCTCGCAGAAGAATTCCCCATTGAGCTAATCGCCCAGCAAGGCTCGAATATTGGCGAGCGCATGAATTTTGCTCTGCAAAGAGGGCTGGAATGGCATAGATCCGTTCAACTAATTGGCTCGGATTGCCCCTTTTATTGCGCTGAGTATTTGCTGGAAGGTTTTCGCATTCTTGAAACTGACCGACAACTTGTTTTGGGGCCAGCAGAGGATGGCGGATATTTATTGATTGGCTGTAACTGGGAAATCCCAAGCAATATTTTCGACAATATTACTTGGGGAACCGACAGTGTATTTCGTGAAACAGTCGATAAGATGAATGCTCGAGGCATCACACCCAAATTATTGCCGAAAATGTCTGATATAGATCGACCGGAAGATTTACTGTTGTTCAGGTAACTAATGGTATTTTGAGTCAATACCAAAACACCCTTCGACAAGCTTCCTTCGACAAGCTCAGGATGAACGAGTATCTCAGCATTCGTCCTGAGCCTGTCGAAGG
>CAZUAW010000331.1:0-2708 GCA_964618535.1 uncultured Thiotrichales bacterium | reverse complement strand
AAGCTATCGAAGAAAACAAGCAGAAAAGTTAAATCAAAATCGGTCAAGTTAGTTGTCGCCAACCGGTCAAGTTAGTTGACGTTTGATAAGAGCAGCTTGATTTCGACACCCTTGAAAAAGTCAGTGGCAGCTACATCAGCTACATCAGCGACGACCTCAGAGAGCGCGAAGACGATGTCATCTGGCGATTACGCTGGGGAACAGAATGGATCTACATCTACCTGTTGCTGGAATTCCAGTCCACAGTCGATAAATACATGGCCGTGCGGATGATGACCTACACCGGCCTGCTCTATCAGGATCTTATCAAAGCCCGGCAACTACCCGACAATGGCAAGCTACCTCCGGTACTACCTCTCGTACTCTACAACGGTAGAAAGCGCTGGCAAGCCAGCCAGTAGATCGAAGAACTAATCCAGTCCCAGCCTAAAGGTTTGGCCAACTATCGCCCGCGAATGCAGTACCTGCTGCTGGATGAAAGCCAGTTTAGCGATCAAGACCTGAAACCACTGCAAAACCTCGTAGCTGGACTTTTTCGACTGGAAAACGCCAAAACCGCCGAAGACATCCAGCACATCATGGAAAACACCAGGCAATGGTATGATGACCAGGATCTGGCAGAATTACAGCGTGCTCTGGTCATCTGGCTCAAACGAGTCCTGTTACCCGCGCGCCTTCCGGGAATAGAAATCCCTGAAGTCAACACATTACAGGAGATGAACACCATGTTAGCGGAACGAGTAGTCGAATGGACTAAAGAGTGGAAAGAGCAAGGCATTGAACAAGGCATAGAGCAAGGCATTGAACAAGGTAAGAAACAAGGAGAAGCAATACTCCTGAAACGCCAGTTAACTCGCCGTTTCGGTGATCTGCCTGATTGGGTAGAGGCGCAGCTGGAAAGCGCAACCACTGAAATACTGGAGCAATGGGGCGAACGCATACTGGATGCAGAAACGCTCAAAGAGGTTTTTAGCTGATACCGGAAAAACTCTGAAATTTTATAGTGGCGGTCGAGCGATGCCATCAAGCAATATGCCAAGCTGATCGTGGACACGCGTGGAAGATACCGTAACCCGGCTGGGAACATCATTAAAGCTTAACGGCATCTATTAATTCTGGGTTGAGCAGATTGGAATGCAGGATTCTCAAGAGCATGGAATGATTATTGAAAAGTACCCAGCTGACTATTATAGGAGCAATGCTATAATCATGCTTATACACCGCTACTATAAAAAAATATGCAACATCGTCACCTCAACCATCAACGCTACACCCCCGCAGCGATTGATAACATCATCTCCTCTGGAAAGCGTGATGATTGGGCTGACCTACGCCAGGTAGCCTTGGCGAACCATGAAATTCTAAAGAAAGTAGCCCATATATGCAGTACTTATACTCACGACCCCTATGCGCAGCGCTACCATTTCTGGATGAACTATGCCAAAAAACACGTTGCCTGATTGGGAGCAAGTGCTCTCATCTGCTGCGCATTTACAGCGACTATTGCCGGACGCCGTACTGGTCGGAGGAACCGCATCAGCTGTTTATGCCCGGCATCGTTTTTCACAGGATGCAGATCATATACTGACTGACTTACGCAGCCAGTTCGACAAGGTGTTGGCAGAACTGGAATCAGTCGCAGGCTGGAAGACAGCGCGAGTCCAAAGGCCAGTACAAATTCTAGGCAGCCTCGATGGTATTGAAACCGGAGTTCGACAGTTAATCCGGGAACAGCCACTCGAGACAACAACCTTAATTCACAATGGTGAAAGGCTGACTGTCCCAACAGAAAATGAAATCCTCCGTATCAAAGCAGTGTTGATTTTAAAACGAAATGCCACCCGAGACTATCTCGATTTTGTTGCCCTGGCCGATTATCTGGGTGAGGAGAAGACCATTAGCGCACTAGAAAAATTCGATAACCTATACCCCCAAGAATCTGGAGAATCAGCGCTCCAGCAACTTGAAATCCAGCTCAGTAACGCACTGCCCTATGATTTGGATGAAATGGCTCCAGAGCTTTCAGAATACAAAAATTTAGATCCGGCTTATCACGACTGGCAATATTTAAAAACCAGATGTAAAAAAATTGCACTGGATTTATTTGATCAATAACTACGCAGCTTTTCCTCTCTCCTCCCTTGTTTCGAAAATAGATAGATGACTCACAAGCTAGACGTATAGCTGAACGATTTGATGTGCCTCGTATAGGCGCACTAGGCATCCTCCGCCGGGCAAAGATTAAGGGAATGGTTGACCTCTTATTTTCTTACTCAAGCCGACACTTGCAATAGCAGGTTTTCGTAAGTTGGCGCTGAGGCACGAAGCCCAACAACAGCGGTGGATTCACCATCACTGCTGGGGTTAGCTGAGTAGTTACCCAGAAACAAACAAACTAAACTAAGCGCATCACCTCATCAAATAGCGCACAAGACAACCGTTGCCACAGGTAATAATACCCAAACCCTACCACTATCCCGCAAAAACCAGCACCTCATCACCAATAGAAAACCCCAACCCAAATCCGGCAATAGAATGTGAGCAAAGTCACATCAGAATGTCCGTACACCCAATACCATTCAGCCGCTGTAACAGTCGAGCGAAAAAATCCTTGGAAAACAGCTGGGGAACAGAATATAGAAACTGCATTACCCAACAATGCCAACAGAGCTAAATACTCAAAGGCACCAGGCAATGCAGAACCCATC
>CAZUAW010000330.1:0-2716 GCA_964618535.1 uncultured Thiotrichales bacterium | reverse complement strand
CTAAATAGCCAGCGACCAAGACAAAAAACTCAGGAGATTGAAAATGGATCCAAATCAACATCAGTCTCATCACCACAATGATGATTCAGAAGACCAAAGTTTCCTCGCTCAGCCAGGGCTAGGGCTTGCGGTACTCACTAATTGATAGCCAAGATTTTTGAAGGCGCGAAGTATCGCTTTGGCTGCTGTAGAATAAGCCCAAACTCTCTTGCCTTGGCTCTATAATTCCATGCCTATTCAACAACTTCCCCCTCATCTTATTAACCAGATTGCCGCTGGTGAGGTGGTTGAGCGTCCGGCCTCCGTGATTAAAGAATTACTGGAAAACAGTTTGGATGCAGGCGCTCAGTCGGTGGTGATTGATGTGGAGCAGGGCGGTGTGAAGCGAATTCGGGTGCGGGATGATGGTTCCGGTATCGAAAAGCAGGAGATTGAACTGGCACTGGCGCGTCATGCCACCAGTAAAATTGGCAGTATGGAGGATCTTGAGCAGGTTCTGAGTATGGGCTTTCGCGGCGAGGCGTTACCAAGTATTGCATCCGTTTCGCGGATGTCAGTGACGTCGGCGGTTGAAAGTGCTCAGACTGGTTGGCAGTTACAGCCGGATGGTGGCGCTGAAGGTCAGAAACTACAGCCTTATCCGCATCCAACTGGGACGACGGTTGAGGTGCAGGATTTGTTTTATAACGTCCCGGCAAGGCGTAAATTTTTGAAGGCTGAACGCACGGAATTTAATCATCTGGAACAGGTCGTGCGGCGGCTGGCAATGAGTTATTTCGCTGTTGGTTTTGAGTTGCGACATAACCAGCGCGAATCATTGCGCTTGCCGCCAGCCAAGAATCAGCAAGAGATGGATCGACGCGTGGCACAGATTTGTGGCAATCAATTTATCGAGCAATCGGTGGTGATTGACGAGTCCGGTGTGGAGCTGCGTTTATGGGGCTGGATTGGCTTGCCAGCATTTTCGCGTAGCCAGATGGATATGCAGTATTTCTATGTTAACGGACGGATGATTCGCGACAAGGTGGTGAATCATGCGGTCAAGCTCGGCTATCAGGATGTTTTGTTTCACGGCCGATTTCCGGCATTTGTGTTGCATCTGGAGATTGATCCTAAGCTGGTGGATGTGAATGCACATCCCACCAAGCATGAGGTGCGCTTTCGGGATTCGCGGATGGTGCACGGCTTTATCAATAAGACAATCAAGCGACTGCTGGGTGAGTTGACGCCGGAGAATTCGGCGGTGAATGCGTTGCCTGCAACCGTTACTACCCAAGCTGGAGACCAATCTACCGGTTCTACGCTGCCGCTGAATTTGTCTGAAACAGCGGGTGCATCTTCGCGCTATTTTTCATCGCCTGATCTACCTTCTCAACGCCAGGTGAGTGAGCAGTTAGCGGGTTATCAGGCGTTGTCTGATGGTATCAAGCAGACCGTTCAACTACATCCTTCCGAATCTGGTGCGGCTCCGATGGGCTATGCCGTGGCGCAGCTGCACGGAATTTATATCCTGGCGCAAAATGAGCAGGGCCTGGTGGTGGTGGATATGCACGCGGCGCACGAACGCATCACTTATGAGCGCATGAAACAGATCCATGCAGAGAACAGTTTGCGCTCGCAGCCGTTGCTGGTGCCGGTGAGTATTAGCGTTAGTCGTCGCGAAGCGGATTTGGTCGAATCAAGCCAGGATGTCTTGGATGGTCTTGGCGTCTCGCTGGATCGCAGTGGGCCTGAGCAGGTCATTATTCGCGCAGTACCCTCATTGCTCAGAGATGCTGATGCCGAGTCGCTGGTGCGAGATTTGCTGGCAGATTTAGTAGAGCGTGGCAGTAGCACAAAAATGATCGAAGCCATTAATGAGATTCTTTCGACCATGGCATGCCACGGCTCGGTACGTGCTAATCGTCGCCTCACCATTGATGAAATGAACAGCCTGCTACGTGATATGGAAGCCACCGAGCGTAGCGGCCAATGTAATCATGGCAGGCCAACCTGGGTGCAAATGAGCATTGATCAGCTGGATAAACTATTTATGCGGGGGCAGTGATGGCGAAGCCTGACCTGATTTGCTTGATGGGGCCGACTGCGGCTGGGAAAACTGGCCTGGCAGTGGAGATGGTTAAGCAGTATCCACTGGAGATTATCAGCGTCGATTCTGCGCAGGTTTACCAGCAGATGGATATTGGCTCAGCCAAACCAGATGCACAGACGCTGGCGCTAGCACCGCATCGACTGATCGATTTTCGTAATCCTGCTGAGGCATATTCCGCCGCGTTGTTTTGCACCGATGCAAAACGGGAGATCAAAGAGATTCAAGCTGCGGGCAAAACGCCATTTCTGGTGGGTGGAACGCTGCTCTATTTTCGTGCGCTTTTGGAGGGAATGTCGGAGCTGCCAGCGGCTCATCCGCCGACTCGCGCGAAAATTATTGCGGAGGCACAGGAGCAGGGTTGGCAGGCGTTGCACGATCAATTGGCCGAGATCGATCCAGAGTCAGCTGCGCGTGTTCATCCCAACGATCCGCAGCGTTTACAACGTGCGCTGGAAGTTTATCGTCTGAGCGGCAAGACGATGACTGAGCTGCAGCAGCACACCTCAGGCGGGCTGAGTGAGGAATTTAATGTCGTTAAAATTGCTCTAATTCCAGAAGATCGGAGCCTGTTGCATGCGAGAATTGAGCGTCGATTTCGCCAGATGCTCGAGCAAGGATTGGTGA
>CAZUAW010000329.1:0-2740 GCA_964618535.1 uncultured Thiotrichales bacterium | reverse complement strand
TTCGCTTTGGGAATGGCTATATAGTCCTTAAATCGACCTGGCACGGGCTTGTATAAAGTGTGCAACGCGCCCAGCGCGAGATAGCAGGCGCTAATATCTGCAACAACGATTCGCACAGCAAATACGTCAAAAACCTCTGAAAACTGGAGCTGTTTGGAGCGCATCTTTCGATAAATGCTCCACAGGTTTTTCTCTCGACCAAAGACTTTGGATTTTATTTTTTGCTCGGTGAGCCGGTGACGAATGGTGGTCTCAACCTTCTGCATCAGCTCCTTGCTCTGTCCCTTGATACTTTTTACCGCTTTCTCAAGCACTTTGTAGCGGTTTGGATACAGATGGAAAAAACCCAGTCTTTCAAGCTCTCGTCGGATGCCACGAATTCCCAAGCGCTGCGCGATGGGTGCATAAATTTCCAGCGTCTCACGCGCAATTCGGCGACGTTTTTCAGATTTTAGTGCGCCGAGCGTCCGCATGTTGTGCAAGCGATCAGCGAGCTTCACCAGGATCACGCGCAGATCATCCGACATCGCCAGCATCATTTTCCGAAAATTCGCCGCCTGCGCTTCTTCCTTGGAGGTGAATTTAAGATGAGTGAGTTTGCTTACGCCATCAACAAGATTGGCGACTTCTTTACCAAAGGTAGTCGATACCTCAGCATGAGTGACGCCGGTATCTTCGATCACATCATGCAAGATTGCCGCAATGATAGTGTCACGATCCATATGCATTTCGGCGAGCTGCCGAGCGACATTCAGAGGATGATAAATATAAGGTTCACCGCTAGCACGAGTCTGCCCTGCATGAGCTTCTGCACCAAACAGGTACGCCTGATAAACGGTTTTAACCTCAGCATCCTCTAGATACTTTTCAAGCATCGAGCACAGATCACTGACTAGAAAACGCTCAGGTTCTGAGGACTGTCGGGGTTGCGCAGAAAGCGCAGAGATACTGCCGAGCTCATTAGAATCAACGGCGGAAGTAGCTTGAGTGGCGTTGTTTTTAGACGCGCTGGATTTACTACGAAGTTTCTTCGGAATCCAGGTTTTAGTGGTTAAACGCTGCGTCCACAAAATAGTTACCTAAGATTAAAAACTCAATCCTGGCACATCGAACTCATCCACTGGCACAGGATCTTTTTCAGTCAGGATATCCGCAGTGATATTGCCTTCTGCGATTTCTCGTAGTGCAACGACAGTGGGCTTATCATTTTGTTCTTCAACAGTCGCGTCTGCGCCGTTATAAAGCTGGCGAGCGCGCTTCGCAGCGATCAGTACCATATCAAAGCGGTTTCCAACCATTTTTTCACAATCTTCAACGGTGACGCGAGCCATAACTTCTCCAAACTTTTAAATGTAATAATTTCGAATAGCTACATTTTATGGGACATCGAAGCGATATGCTACCTATGCTGCAAAGTTTGGTAGGAATAAATCAACTTCATAGCTTGCTTATCTGATTGTTTCATCCTAAATTTAATGAATGCCCTATTCTAGATCTAGATATCCCAAGACCTCAGGTAAAAGAAACTGGGGACGTCGCCGCAAAAGTGGATTTAGTCTCCGCTGGTTGCCAATTTTATTATTCGCCGGCTACTTTGGTTATTACTATCTCAGCCATCAGGAAGAAGTGCCACTGACCGGTCGCAGCCAGCTTGTCGATATGGATCGCAAGCAGGAAATGGCGCTAGGCCTGCAATCCTGGAGAAAGATCAAAAGCGATTCAAAGATCATTACCACCGGCACCAATGCAGATATTATTCGCAGTGTAGGGAAACGAATCGCCAAAGCCGCTGCTGAGCAGGACCCTGGGTTTACTTGGGAATTTAACCTGATCGATTCAAATCAGATTAATGCGTTTTGTTTACCAGGCGGCAAAGTCGCTTTCTATACAGGCATCCTGCCAGTCGCCAAAAATGTGGATGGCATTGCCGCGATCATGGGGCATGAAATTGCCCATGCCATCGCTCGCCACGGTGCAGAACGCATGGCGCATCAAAAACTGGTGCAGTTTGGCACGATGGCAGCCAGTATGACGATGGGTGATATGGGCGTGGGTACACGTCGAGCAGTACTGGGCGCGCTGGGCGCGGGCGGTCAATACGGCGTATTGCTGCCATTTTCGCGAAAACACGAATCGGAAGCCGATTATATCGGCTTACTCTACGCTGCCAAAGCCTGCTTTGATCCGCGCGAAGCACCGGAACTGTGGAGACGTATGGCAAAAGCTTCTGGCGGCGGCAAACGCGGCGCAGAGTTCTCATCCACGCATCCAACGCCAGCAACGCGCATCGCTCAGTTTAAAGAGTGGATGCCAAAAGCCATGGAAATCTACAATCAGAATTGCCCTAATTAGAGGAATCCTCAATAGGCTTTCGACGCACTTTAACTCGGACATCACATGTCTGGATTATATAGTGTAATTACACTGCAACGCTGCTCTAGTTGAGCGGATATTGCATCCAACAAAACCCATACAGGAGTCAATTATGTCTATCGCAAAAGTCACTGAAATTATTTCAACCTCAGATAAAAGCTACGATGATGCCGTTTCGCAAGGTGTCGCCAGAGCCACTAAAACATTAAAGAATGTTAAAAGTGCCTGGGTTACAGATCACTCGGTTTCGGTTGCCGGTGATGGTTCCATTTCCGAACACAAGGTACGTCTCAAAGTTACCTTTGTACTCAAATAAGGGACGAGGAAATAATAAATTGAGCAACATAGCGTAGAATTTTTGTTTCAG
>CAZUAW010000328.1:0-2774 GCA_964618535.1 uncultured Thiotrichales bacterium | reverse complement strand
TGGAAACTAAAATGGAAACTAAAATGGATCCTAAAACCTATGAGTCCGTAACGGATAAGAGTCTGTGGAAACGCATATTGATTATGCTGATCTTGGGGTTTGCCTTTGGCATTGCTAAGTTTGTGCTGTTTGCAACGGTCGTGTTGCAGGTTTTGTTTACGTTGTTTACGGGGAGTAATAATGAGCCTCTAAAGACGACGGGCAAGACGTTAACAAAATACATTCATGAAATTTTTATGTTCCTGACTTTTAATAGTGAGGAGAAGCCATTTCCCTTTAAAGCCTGGTAGTGATTTGGCGTACTACTGATTGACGGTATGAATGACGTGATCGTACTCAAAGTAGACGCGGTAGCCGGGATAGGTCCAGCTAGAGATGGGAGGTTTACCTACGGTTGCGGTGCGCTCGCTAGGTGGGCCAAATTTTTTCACTACAGCCGCTTTACTCATGCCGCGTTTGGGCGCGTTTTCTGCGGCAACGACTTTTCCTTGTAAGCTGTTCTGATCGATTCGTAAGATATCTGCTTGCAGGGGGGGCGCAATCGCGAGTCCTGAGAGAAGTGTAATGAGCAGTTGTTTTTTCATTATTGAATAACCATTCCGTCTGAGCGGTCTATTGTGACCTATTTCTGTAATGACAGGAATTCAAACTATTCCTCAAGACTATGTAAATTAAAACGAACTTCTGTTGAAACGCTTGTTTTAACTGATCAGTATGCTTTAATCCCAGCATGTTTAAACCGCTTCCGTTATACGTTGGCCTGCGCTACACCCGCGCCAAGCGCCGCACTCATTTTATCTCATTTATTTCTGTGATCTCAATTGCTGGGATTTCGCTCGGCGTTGCTGCGTTGATTACCGTGCTGTCTGTCATGAACGGTTTTGAAAAAGAATTGCGAGATCGCATTCTTGGGATGGCTTCTCATGCTCAGGTTTCTGGTCTGGATGGTACTTTGCCGCATTGGGAATCGCTCAAGCAAGAGCTTGAATCCGACTCTCGCGTGAAGGGCAGTGCACCACAGATTCAGTTTGAAGGCATGATGAATGTCGGCGATCAGGTCAGTGGTGCAATTTTTCATGGCGTCTCCCCTCTGGATGAGCGCGAGGTTTCTGATGTGCATAAGCACATGGTCGCCGGGACGATGGATACGTTGGTCGATGGCAGCTACAACATTGTGCTGGGTAAGGAGTTGGCGCAATTGTTGGGGGTTGGTATTGGCCAGAAAGTCACTGTTATTACGCCTCAGGCGCAGGTCACGCCAGCGGGATTTCTTCCCCGTATGCGGCGATTTACTGTCACCGGTGTGTTTTCAGTCGGCATGTATGAATATGACCGGGCGACTGCGTTTGTGCATTTGGATGATGCTGCGAGACTAATGCGCAAGGGGGATGATGTCACCGGTTTACGGTTAAAGCTTGGAGATATGTTCGATGCGCCAAGAATCGCTCGCGAAATCAATAACGATCTTGGCGCGCTATATTGGATTACTGATTGGACTCAGCAGCACCAAAACTTCTTCAAGGCGATCAAGACCGAGCGCATGGTAATGTTTGTTATTCTCTCGCTCATCGTCATTGTTGCCGCATTCAATATTGTCTCAACGCTGGTGATGCTGGTGAACGACAAACGTGCAGATATTGCTATTTTGCGAACGCTGGGGTTTACGCCCAAACAGGTGATGGGCGTGTTTATTGTGCAAGGGACGTTGATTGGTTTTATTGGTACCTTGATGGGGGTCGTGCTGGGTTCGTTGCTGGCCGGTAATGTCAGCTCAATCGTTGGCTGGATTGAGGGTATGTTCAATACCCAGTTCCTTGCCGCAGATGTCTATTACATTAGCGAAGTGCCTTCCGATTTACGCTGGCGCGATGTTTTAAAAATCAGCACGGTAGCCTTTGCTGCTTCTACCATTATGACTATTTATCCCGCCTGGCAGGCTTCCCGCACACAGCCTGCGGAGGCATTACGCTATGAGTAGTCAGGAGCAGCGGGAAATTAAAATTCAGGTTAGTGGTCTGAGTAAATCCTTCTCTGAAGGTATTTTGCATGTTGATGTTTTAAACGATATTGACTTAACCATTCACTCAGGTGAAATGGTCGGGATCATTGGTTCATCTGGTAGCGGTAAAAGTACTCTGTTGCACCAAATTGGTGGGCTGGACGTGCCTTCAGCGGGCAGCGTGGAGGTTTGCGGCGAGCAACTGTCAGAGCTGTCGGATGCGGAGCGTGGCTTATTAAGAAATCGCAGCCTTGGTTTTATCTATCAGTTTCATCATCTGCTGCCCGAGTTTACCGCGTTGGAAAATGTGGCAATGCCGTTGATGATCGGTGGCTACTCCGTTGTAGAAGCAGCCGAAAAAGCTGCGGCGCTACTTGAAAGGGTCGGATTGAAGGATCGTGTTGAACATAAGCCTGGTGAATTATCGGGGGGTGAACGCCAGCGTACGGCGATTGCCAGAGCGCTCGCCAATCAGCCAGAAGTTGTGCTCGCCGACGAGCCGACCGGTAACCTCGATTATAAAACGGCAGAACAAATCTACGCTTTGATGCTGGAACTCAATAAAGAGCTCGATACCGCCTTTGTAATTGTGACGCATGATCAGTCGCTGGCAAGGCGAATGGATAAGGTCTACGAGTTGATAGACGGTAAAATCTCAGTCAGCGAGTAAATCACTGCCGCTGTTGGTACTCCAGCATTATTATTGGAGTACCAAGCATTCCTAGCCCGAATATTGCATGAATTCATGAGAATCTCGCTTAATATATTGTTTTCA
>CAZUAW010000327.1:0-2791 GCA_964618535.1 uncultured Thiotrichales bacterium | reverse complement strand
GGCATGGCGCTATCTTCAATTAAATATTGATCTTGTAATTTTGTTTTATCACGTGCATCAATGGCAGAGGTAACAACTGGACCAACCGGGTCAAGATCAGTTGCGTTTCTCTGGTTGTGGCCGACCGCATTAATTCGTTCATCGCCATTATAGCCAAAACCCAATAAATCAGCATTTCCGGAAAATGATTTTCCGAGTTGTTTTGAAAGACTCAAACCATGATTTTTTGAGCGCAATAAAATTTCTGTGGTACCAATAGAGCCTGCACTTAGAACGATGCAATCAGTAGTAATAAATAATTCATCCGCTCGATCATAAAGTGTTTTATCTGCCGTTAAAGGAAAATAATACACGCGCCATTGACGACCATCAAAGGTACGCTCGACACGCCGCACGTCCATCTCGGTAAAAATTTCTGCGCCGTGTTGCTGCGCTGCGGGTAAATAATTCATCGCCACCGAATTACTCGCGCCACTGTTACAGCCCAATGTGCAATTACCGCATAACTTGCAGGCATCTTGGTGAATTCCAAAATCATTGGTGATCGCTTTAAATTGAACATTAATCGGCAGCTTGATGAAGGGTTCACCCAGTACCTCAGCAGCGCGTTGGTGTGCCTGCATTTTGGCTAACGGCGCACCGTCATCTGGATATTCCACCGGTTGCAACATCTGGGTTGCTCGTTTAAAGCCCTCGGCTAAACCATCACTCAAGTCATCGACAAGTGCTTGCGGCCAGCAAGGTTCTTTAAACACGACAGGATCAGCTTGAATAGAAACGCCAGCGCCGATTAACGATGTTCCGCCCAGACCGCAACCACGAAACACGCTGATATCGTGATCAATATGAAACTGGTACAAGCCGGATTTACTGCCTAGCGTTTCTGCATCCGCTTCTTCTTGGGTCAGCGTCGCCTGCACTTCTTTCAGCGCATCATTTTCGTTGTCAGGGAAATCACCCGATAAAAACTCTTTGCCGCGCTCAAGCAAACAAACAGACTCACCCGTACTCGCAAGCCTTGCCGCTGCGACTCCGCCTCCATAGCCGCTACCGACTATCACCACAGAATAATGGGATTTGAGATGCTCTCGCGCAGTGGCAAGAGATTTCGAGCTTAGCGCTGCCATTGATGATTGGCGCCTTGCGGGTAGCTCCATCCTGGAGTGATAGAATGATTGTCTGTGATCACGTGGTTTTATTTAGAATTATGCTTGGGGTAATACTAGCAGATCTGAGTTCTTAGTTGGATTGATCAATCCATTTAGCCATACGAAATATTACTGGTTTATCGATCTATTTTCTAACAAATGCGCTACCCACTAAGGCGAATGCCAATAACCCTCCGCTTCATATAAAATCGCCGCAAAGAGGAGAGTAGCTTGGACTTTTTACCCACATTTATGAATATTCAAAATCGCCCTTGCCTGGTCGTAGGCGGTGGTTCTATCGCAGCGCGCAAAGCAGCCATGCTGAGTTCTGCGGGCGCCAGCATTGTGATTGTTGCGCCTGAGGTTAACGATGAGGTGAGTGAGCGAATCACCAGCAACCACTATCAGCACATCCATCGTGGCTTCAAAGCGGATGATCTGAATAACAAAATACTGGTGATCGCCGCGACAGATAACGAAGCCGTCAATCGACAAGTTTCAGAACTTGCCAAAGCACGCGCGCTACCCGTCAATGTGGTCGATAGTCCGGCACTGTGCAGCTTCATTATGCCGTCGATCATTGACCGCTCGCCGATGCAAATTGCAATCTCCACCGGCGGCGCATCACCCGTACTGGCACGTATGCTGCGAGCCCATCTGGAAAGCAGCATTCCCAACGCTTATGGCAAACTTGCTGCATTGGTCGAAGGCTACCGCGAAGATGTCAAAGCCACTTTTCCCAGTGTCGAGGCACGCCGCATCTTCTGGGAAAATGTCCTCGAAGGCCCCATCGCCGAGCTGGTTTTTGCCGGAAAAGAGGATGAAGCCCGCGCTCGCTTGACCAAAACCATTGCCGATGCTCGCGACAAACCTGCCGCTGAGGGCGAAGTCTTCCTCGTTGGCGCTGGCCCTGGTGACCCGGATTTGCTCACCTTTCGCGCATTGAGGCTGATGCAAAAAGCCGATATAGTGGTCTACGACCGACTGGTTTCCAAACCCATTCTCGAACTGGTACGTCGCGATGCCGAAAAACTTTACGTCGGCAAAGAACGCGCCAATCACGCTGCCACCCAGGAAAATATCAATGCTTGCCTAGTGCGGCTCGCCAAAGAAGGCAAACGCGTGCTGCGCCTCAAAGGTGGCGATCCCTTCATATTTGGTCGCGGTGGAGAAGAGATCAGCACCTTGATGGATGAAGGCGTCAACTTTCAAGTAGTGCCCGGCATCACCGCCGCTGCGGGCTGTGCTTCTTACGCAGGCATTCCGCTCACCCACCGTGACTATGCGCAAGCCGTGATTTTTGTCACCGGCCACCTGCGCGATGGCAGCGTCAATCTCAACTGGGAAATGCTCGCGCATGAGCATCAAACCATCGTTTTTTATATGGGGCTACACGGCGTCAATGACATCTGCAAACAGCTGGTTAAACATGGTCGTGCAGCATCTACGCCTGCGGCATTGATCGAACGCGGCACCATGCCAGATCAAAAAGTTTATCTTGGCGATCTCTCAACTCTGCCCCAGCTGGTGAAAGATAATGATGTCAAACCCCCCACCCTCATTATCGTCGGTGAAGTGGTCGAGTTACACGATAAATTAGCCTGGTTTATGCAGGATCAGGAGATTGCTTATTCAGAGACGGC
>CAZUAW010000326.1:0-2797 GCA_964618535.1 uncultured Thiotrichales bacterium | reverse complement strand
CTAAACGGCTTTTTAATTTTGTGGCTTGTTTCAACGTACAATCCTCTAATATTTAATGCTCTATAGATTATGCCATGAAGCCAAACAATAAACCCTGGTCTGAATCCAGCGAACAAAACCGAGCACCTATCCTAGCCGTGCTAAAAGAGGAATTTTCAGCGCCGGGGAAGGTGCTGGAAATTGGCAGCGGTACTGGGCAGCATGCCGTTTATTTTCCTGCTGATTTAACCCACCTTCAATGGCAACCATCCGATGTGGCGGAGAATCTTCCAGGCATTATTTTATGGCGAGCTGAAAGTGGGCTGGATAATATTCTGAATCCGCTTGAATTAGATGTTGAAAATTCCTGGCCAGACATTAAAGCCGACTACGTTTTTAGCGCCAACACCGCACACATCATGTCCTGGCCGCAAGTCAAAATGATGCTGACAGGTGTTACCAATACGCTTCACTCAAAAGGAAAATTCTGCCTCTATGGGCCATTTAACCGAAATGGGAAATTCACCAGCGAAAGCAATGAACGCTTTGAAGGCTGGCTAAAATCCCGCAATCCTCTGAGCGGTATCCGAGATATTCAAGAAATAACCGATTTTGCAAAGACACGAGGACTGACACTTATTCGCGAACATTCAATGCCAGCGAATAATTTAATTCTGACTTTCAAAAAAGACTAGCATTTGATTTAAGGGACTTCTATTTGTAGAGATGCCCTCAAGCGCTACTCAAATGCAGCCTGCTCATTTTCTAAAACAGCCAGACTAATTTGCTTGCCGACGCCTTCTTCGAAGCCTATCCAGTCATGGAACGCGGCAAGTTTTGCGTGAATTTTATCCTTCATTTCAAAATCTTCTAAGCCTTCTTCGCTGAGCTTACCGGCTTCACTATAAACAATTTCAAGAAACTCCCTGTATTGATCGGCAACTTCTTTACCACCTGTTTGCCCATGTCCAGGCACGTAGTGTTTTAAATCAAGCTTAGCTGCCAATTTCATTGCAGCAATTGCGCCTCGAAAACTACCATCATCCATGCGACCCATACGTTTATTAAATGCGTTATCCCCCATAACCAATATCGAATCTTCGACAATCTCAATCATCGCATCGGTTTTTGTATGCGCATACTCGCTCAGGTGTGCCTTAAAGTTAATTCCACCAAAGCCGTAACTTTGTCCGTCTACCAAAGCTTCCGTCGGGATCACCGCAACGGTGCCTTTTGTTGCACCCTCAGTCAGGCTCTCCATCAAACCAATCCAGGTATCTGCTTCTCCGGCATGTGCCGCCTCAATCATTTTAGGATGCGCATAAAATTTAGCCTTGGGATAGACCTCCGCAATGGCTTGATTACCTAACCAGTGATCGCCATGAATGTGCGAAGTAAATACGGCTGCTACCGGTTTATCTGTGACTTTTTTAATTTGGCGCAACACCATTCTTCCAGCATACAAGCTAGCGCCTGGATCCAGAATCACCACGCTATCATCCGTTTCAACAAATACCGGATTGTTCATAAATCCTTTATTTTCAGGATTAGGCTGCTCGGTCGGGCCATGAATTACCCAGGCATGCTGACTGATTTTTTCCGCTGGATAATCGGGAATTTCCAGCCCGCTAGTCGCTACCTGTTTAGCGCTTGAGTCCTCTTTGGAGCAACCGGAAGCAACGACACCAAAAATTAGCGCGGATAAAACAATAAGAGGTAAAAATTTCATAAATGTTCCGTAGTTGCTGGTAATAAGAAGTATGACGAACAGTAAGTAAACTCTATTCCATTAAGATGATTTACGCGCTCGCGGATGGGCTTTGTCGTACACCTCCGCCAGGTGCTGAAAATCCAGATGGGTGTATACCTGAGTGGTACTAATATTGGCATGGCCCAGCAGTTCCTGCACCGCACGAATATCACCAGATGATTCCAGCAAATGACTGGCAAATGCATGGCGAAGGCGATGCGGATGAATATTTTGATCCAGACCCTGCTTCACTGCCCAATGCTTTAAGCGTTGTTGAATACTGCGGTGACTCAGACGTGAACCGAGCTTGCTGATGAACAGCGCATCCGTCTCAAGCTTTATTAAATCTGGACGCAGCTTGAGCCATTGCCGTAATGCGGTTCTAGCAGGTTTACCCACTGGCACAATTCTGGATTTACTGCCTTTGCCTTTTTCGATTCTGACTTGCGCTGCGGATAAATCCAGTGAGCCACAGTCGAGTGCTGCAATTTCTGCCAGCCGTAAACCAGAGGAATAAAAAAGCTCCATAAAAGCACGGTCACGAACAGTCAGCGCATCATCACCCACAATCGCAAGCAAACGCTCCACCTGCTCATGTTCAACGGTTTTTGGCAATCGCTGCGGGGCTTTCGGTGTAGGAATATCTTCCGCAGGATTTTGCGTCACTTCGCCACGAACTTGCAGATATTTATAAAAGGAGCGAATCGTTGAAAGCTGCCGCTGTAAACTCCGACTCTGTAATCCTGCGGCGTGCCGGGCACTGATAAACTGGCGGACCTGGCGCGGCGTGAGCGCACCCCAAGCCGGGGTTTTTTCACTTACCAGATATTCTCGTAGAACGGATAAATCTCGACGATAAGAAGTTACCGTGTGTATAGAGTAGTGCTTCTCGTCACTGAGATATTGTAGAAATGATTCAAGCTGTGGTCTTAACTCATCCATTGGCTACCATGTTTCGGAATACTAGCCCGAATATTGCATGAATTCATGAGAATCTCGCTTAATATATTGTTTTCACAGGGAATTGTTTTTACGCGTCTCGTATCGGTGATTACGGGCAAGTGAAAA
>CAZUAW010000325.1:0-2801 GCA_964618535.1 uncultured Thiotrichales bacterium | reverse complement strand
CTAGAGCAGCCTAGTGAATCAACCGCCTGTACTAAACTGGCGTGAAATCGATACTGTTTTGCTCGATATGGACGGTACCTTGCTGGACCTACATTTTGATAACTATTTCTGGCTCAAACATGTACCACTGCGGTTCGCAGAAATGCATCAGCTCGATGCTAAGCAGGCAGAGCAACAACTGACTGCACGGTACAAGCAGATTGAAGGCACCCTAAATTGGTACTGCGTGGATCATTGGTCAGAGATTCTTGAAATGGATATCGTCAAATTGAAGCGGGAAGTCTCTCATTTAATCAATGTACATGACTATGTGACCGAGTTTCTACAAGCCCTAAGAAAGGGTGGAAAACGTATAGTGATGGTGACCAATGCCCACAATAAAAGCCTCGATCTGAAAATGGAGATTACTCAGCTGAGTGACTATTTTGATCGGCTGATTTGCTCGCACGAATTGGGAAAGCCGAAAGAAGACCCAGAATTTTGGGCAGATTTACAGCAGCTTGAGCCGTTCGATAAAGAACGTTCGCTACTCGTAGATGATAGTCTGCCAGTTCTAACTTCAGCACGTAACTATGGCATTGCCCATACGTTGGGAATATTAAAACCAGATACAAAAAAGCCCTCCGTTGTGCTGGAAGGCTTTAATTCGATCACGCATTTTGGAGAGGTATTACCGATCTCCTAGCGTTTGCATTAGGTTTTCGTTTTGCAGGTGCTAATGCCAAAAATCGCATAGGGAGGGCACCAGCCAATCAGTGCTGTGATTAATGGCACCAGACCGACCCAGCCCCAGATAGTCTGCGGTCCGATGAAAACCAGTGAAATAAGTACAAGCCCAACAATGCCGCGAATCAGTCGTTCAGCGCTTCCAATATTCTTGTTCATTTTTTGTCTCCAGTGAGTTAAGTCACTGGAGTATGAAATAAAATTTTTCGAATTTATGTAACTAAGTTACATAAGAGCCTGGTGACATCGCGTTTTGTTTATGATTACGAAAAATTGGAAGCAGTTAGCTACGGTTATTTAGTACTTGCCGCAAAGCCTCTGGTTGCAACACATCAATATGACCACGGCCGAGTTTTACCCATCCTTTTGTCTCAAACAGTTTTAGTTGTCTGGATACAACCTCTCTTGCGGAGCCGATATCGGTCGCCAGCATTTGGTGAGTAGCGAAAACCTGTGGAAATTGAGGTTGGCAGAGTAGGGCTTCTGCCAGTCGCGCATCCACACCACTGAAACTGACTTGCTCTATGCGAGAGATAACGCCTGAAAACCGTTTCCCGAGATCTGCAAAAACCAATTTTCGAAATGCTTCGGATTCGTGCAATGAGCGATGAAAGGTTGCCTTGTCGAAGACCAGCGCAGTGACGGCGGTTTCCGTAATTCCTTCAGCGGGATAGTGGTCTCCCGCCATCAAGCAAGAGGTCGTCAGCACGCAGGATTCGCCTGCTCCAACATGATAAAGCACAATCTCGCGACCACTGGCGGCTATCAACATGACTTTTACGCTGCCAGAGATCACCAGAAAGTAGGACTCGCAGAGATCGCCACGGTGGAAAATAGGCTGGTTTGCAGGGATCTTGGTGGTTTGCCCAAGGTCTAGAAGCGGTTGAATAGCGACATCGATGGGATTGATTATTTCACTGTCACTGCCGGTTTTTCGCGGTTCAGCTGTTTGCTCTCCAATTGATTGCATCTTAACCCCCCAACATAGCTTTAATATCGGCAAGGTGCGCGCGGCCACGTGCGTGACGATCCTCATCTGAGAGAGATTCGGGGCGTTCCCAGTCAATTTGATCTTCGGGGATCTCAGTGAGAAAACGACTTGGCTCACAGGTCACTTGTTCACCGTATTTGTTGCGCTGTGAGGCAAAGGTAAAGGTCAATGATTGGCGCGCGCGGGTGATACCAACGTAGGCGAGCCGCCGCTCTTCTTCAATCGAATCGTCGTCCTGGCAGTTTTTGTGGGGTAGCAGTTCTTCTTCCATTCCAGCCAGAATCACATGCGGAAATTCCAGCCCCTTGGCCGCATGCAGGGTCATCAGCTGAACCGCATCCTGCTGATCGCCGTTATCGTTGCGTTCCAGGATATCCATTAGCATCATTTTGTTGATTACCTCCGTCAGTGACTGGCTGGATTCATTCTTATTGGCAAGCCGTCGAATCCATTCCAAAAGTTCCTCAAGGTTCTCAATACGCCGCTCAGCGAATTTTGGATCAGTACTGATTTCTTTTATCCAGTCTTCATAGGCAATTTCTTTGATTACCTGACGCGCTACAGACACCGGAGTGTCATCATCAACGCGGAGTGACATCTCTTGTATCCAGTCAGTAAATCGCCGTAATCGTAAGAGTGCCTGACCGCTTAGGCGACTTTCGACACCTATCTCAAGGCTCGCCCTTACCATGCCACCTTCGCGGGCGTTTGCGTATTCACCAAGTTTTTCCAGGGTCGATGCGCCAATGCCTCGACGCGGTGTATTGACGATTCTCAGAAACGCTGCATCGTCATCTGGATTAACTATCAGTTTTAGATACGCAAGCACGTCTTTAATTTCAGCGCGATCAAAAAATGAGGTGCCACCGCTAATTTCATAGGGAATATGGTTTTCCCTCAGCTTGCCTTCGAATAGACGGGATTGAAAATTAGAGCGGTAAAGAATGGCAAAATCACTGTATTTGGCGCGTTCTTTAAAACGCATTTTCAAAATCTCAGAAACAATTTTATCTGCTTCATGCTCTGCGTTCTTACAACTGACAACCTGTGGTTTTGGGCCTTCGCCAACGGTGCTCCAGAGGTT
>CAZUAW010000324.1:0-2825 GCA_964618535.1 uncultured Thiotrichales bacterium | reverse complement strand
CTAATAACATGGAAAAAATCGTTCTTTCGGACAGTGCCTAAGAATTTCGTATTCGCAAAATGACCGCATTTCTGTTTCCAGGTCTGATTGATACCCAGTCATTCCTTGAGTGGTATCTAAAGGGCCTTGCAGCAATGCTTCATCGGGGTAAAGCCGCTGCACAGTACGGAAGTATCCTTTGGGTAACCGAAATGTTCCAAGACTCACCGAATGAATTCGCTCTATCTCCAATGCTTCAAATACTAGCTTAAACATTGAGCGATACTGCTGCTGGTAATTCTGCTGATAAATGACAGGGTCAAATCTCAGCCCTACTTGCCAGCCATGTTGCTGTAATTTTTGCATTGCATCAATACGTTTTTGCAAAGACGGTGTTTTCACCTCGACACTCTCGATAATTTCTTGTGGTGAAATGCTAAAAGCTACCACGCAATGCTCAAAAGGATCAGTTTTTAAGAGTGATCTTATTTGCGTGCTCTTGCTCCTTAATTCAAGATTCGCCCCTTTAAGGGTGGAGAAGAAAGGTAGAAACTCTTTGGCAAAATTAGTCACCGGTTCTAGCGCTAAACTATCGCAATCGTAACCGGAAAAAAACCAGCTATCCTGATCTGAATTGGACTCCGCTATGGTTTTAATTTCTTGCTGGAAATCCTCGTAGTTCACAAACAGAATATAATTGGCTGAACGATACATGCCCTGAAGAAAGCAATAACGGCAATCATAAAGGCAGTTCAGCATGTGTGAAAAATAGTAATTATTGTCGCTACCGATGCCGTACTCCTCAGGCGCAGGTAACGCGTGCTGGTTATGTTTATTTGCCAAAATTAATGCAGGATTGTTTTTTTGCAGGCGAAAGTTTTGCCCTTTAGGATTAAACACTTCACCATATTTATTTATCTCAATACGTCGTGCTTTCGGAAATCTGGATAATATTTCCTGGCTACGCGGGTGTTGGAAGACCGCTTCTTCAATGTAGATAGTGTCGATCATGTGGTTGTCGCCTTTGACGCCGTGGTTATTAATACAACAGGCAAAGTATTTAGGTGTTTTCTCAGGATCTGCATGAGCGCCTTACTACTTTTTTGTTCTTCGAAGGCTCCAATCCAGCACTCGCTTTGATCATCCAGTGCGCGCCAGCGCTGCAAGAGTTTTTCGAGTTGATGTGTTTGTGTGACTGAAAAATGCCAGCGGGATTGATATGGCGTGAGTAGTGCCTGCGGAATCTCCAGTGAGTCCAGTTGATTTGCTAGACCACGTATGTGTGCAATCATTATTTCAAGGCTATCGAGACTTTCTGAGCATACTTTTTTTACTTTTTCCGCATTAATCTGGGTTGTCGATTGTTGCTTGTTGTCTGAAACTACTTTAATGCAATGAACCAGCTCGCTGCTAGAAAACCTCCGTGCTGTCTGAATAAAGCCACTGGCTTCCATTTCTATCAGGCTATTTTTTGGGTAATTATTTTGTGGTAATTCAAAAGTTGTAATTTGACTTCCAGTAATATTTTTTAAATTAATTAATGGGGGGTACCAAGATTGCTGAGTGCTGGCATCGGTGATTTTTTCTCCAATCAATAATTTCCCCAGCGGATAAGTCTCATGTCCGGCTATACCGTAATTAATCCAGAGGTGGTTTTTGCCGCTGGGTATGATTGATCCTAAAAAAGCGGTTGCGGCAGCGGCATTAATTTTTCCTACACCGCAAATGATTAAAAAAACTTCATCATGGCGGTAGGCTTCAAACGCAGAAATATCTTGCTGGCGTTTTAAATGATAGCGTTGGATTAGTGGTTTGGCTTCCGCAGGTAATGCCACTACAAAACAAGTATGAATGGTCATAGTGATTCAAGCATCGCTTGATAGTATTGCTGTTTGTATTCGTAATATTCGGCGCGTGAAACAGCGTTACGTTTGCGAGCACCGAGCGCCAGGATATTGGATTTTTTGATCACCATTCTAATGGCGGCAATACGGTATTCTATTTTTAATTTGGAGGTTTTTATAGACTTTTCCAGTGCCTGAATGCGGAATCGGTCCATGCCCCAGTGTTGCCGAGACAATTGATCTTCATGCCCGCCGTATTTTGTAATCTGTGCTTCATTAATAAAAGTGACGCTTTCGTGCGCGCAAATTCGTAGCCACAAATCATAGTCTTCACAGGCGGGCAGTGACTCATCAAAGTACCCGTATTTATCGAATATGCTGCGATGAATTAAAACGGAGGAGGGGGAAATTACGCATAAAGGCAGGCAGTTTAAATAAATATCGCCACCCGTTTTTGCGTGTTTGTACATGGCGTTGACGCGTTTCCCATTCCTGATCCAGATTTCTTCGGTGTGGCATAAGCGAGTGGTTGGTGAGTTTTCTATGGCAGTTTTTTGGTTTTCTAATTTACTGGGGAGCCATTCGTCATCTGAATCTAGTAGCGCTATCCAGTCACCGGTTGCGGCGGCTATTCCACGGTTACGGGCGTTGCTTACGCCGGCTTGGGGTTGGTGGATGTATTGGCATTGGGAGTAGTTTTGGGTGATGAGTTGTTTTGTGTTATCGGTGGAGCCGTCGTCTACTATTATGATTTCCAGGGGTTGGAGGGTTTGATTGTAGACGGATGATATTGCTCTGGGTAATAGGGTTAAGCGGTTGTGGGTTGGGATGATGACGGAGATTTTCATTTTTTAATCTAGTGTTTTGTTTTGCGCTGACTATGATTTCGACTTTAGCATTTATCCTTAGGTGGTAACGTTTCGTGACTTAAATGTTTGGTGATTTTGACTTAGCCCGAATATTTCATGAATTACACGAGTTCTCGCTTATCTATTGATTCCA
>CAZUAW010000323.1:0-2840 GCA_964618535.1 uncultured Thiotrichales bacterium | reverse complement strand
GCGAAACGTAATCCCAGTGAAAATAAAATTTTATTTCAACAGCTCTGTATCAATTTGATTGCAACGCAGCGCCACGTGTTTTTCCCAGGGCTTAATATTGAGCCGCTTTGATAACCACGATGCCATCACTAAAGGCAAGCCGTAAACTTTAATACGCGAGAGTTTCACCAGCCACTTGCTTTGAAGACTTAACCTTTGCCCGCGCAGTGGTGTCATCGATATTTTCGAAAGTCCAGAGGTGGTGTATCCCTTAACGCTTAGTCGATTACCAATTTTTGCTTCCACTTGTTGAATTTCTTTCTGCGATGCTTTCTTACGCCACTGGTAAGCCAAGCTAGCCTTAGGTAAATCGTAGCTTGTTTTTTCTGCGTAAGAAAACATCGCTGGATCATATTTAGTGCCGATAAATTCACATAATTCAGTAAGACAAGAAACGGGGTTGGTTACTAGCGATTCAAAATGTAATTCAATTTGAGATTCGGGTGCGAGCGTTAAACTCAGATCATCCCAAACTTGTTCGGCCTCAATCCACTTATCTACTCCAGCATAAGTGTTGCCTGCCCAATTCATTGCGACACAGGATCGAGCAACATCGCGAGGATCTCGGATTAGATGAATAAATTTAGCATCTGGCCAAATTTTTAATAGCCGATTAAAATCACGATGCACGGTTGCACCGACAAACTGCTTACCGCTTTTGTCTTGCCATTGCTGTAAAAAACTTTGGATAAGTTGCGGATAATCTAGCGAAGCATCTATAGAAAGTTCGGAGGCATGAAAAATACGATCTGTCTCAAGATATTCAATATAGTCTTGTACCGCCGGAAATTTCCCATCGCGCATTTGATCGACAGAAAATTCAAACTCAAAATGAAATGCCAGCTCAGGGTGGTGATCGAGCATTAAGCGCAACAGGGTTGTACCTGATCGCTCTGCGCCAACGAGAAAGATTGGCTGGTTATTAAACAGTTTTGTGGGGGTCATTTGGGTACCTTATTATTTTTATAGCATACCAACTGCATAGCAATTTAAAAAATTTTTTTGCTCCCCTGCCGATTCTGCTACGGATTAATAGCGAGCCAGAGTAACTGTAACCGTTCAGTTTAATGCCACAAATTATTTTTATTCTTCTTTAAGCCAGAGCTGCCAAATAGATTTACAGATAGCCCAAACTTGTTTACTTGAGAACAATGTAATGGCAAATAGTTCGGAATAAGATTTTTATAATCTCGCCTCACGCGCACACTCAGCAGCAGGAGGCTTAATTTATTAACACTCTCCCTGTCAGTATGTGACAGTCGTTACATCGCTAGCGAATATGCCAAGCCTACAGCAGCGGATACCGCGATCACCCAAACAATACCGATTTTGTATTTGAACAACGCAATGAATGCGATCACCCCAATCAGCGCTGCAAACCATTCAAATTTACCGTCAAAACCTTGTGGCCACAGCACATGAAAAGCAAAAAACACGGCCAGATTTAGAATCACGCCGACCACGGCGGCGGTGATACCGGTCAGAGGCGCGGTAAATTTTACGTCATTGCGCGTTGCTTCAACCGCTGGGCCGCCCAGTAAAATAAATAGAAATGATGGCAAAAAGGTGAATATTGTCGCGATAGTCGCACCCGCTGCACCCGCCAGCAACAATGATTCTGGGCCAAATATTTCTTTGCTCCAGCCACCCACAAAACCGACGAATGCAACCACCATAATCAGTGGTCCTGGCGTGGTTTCGCCCAGCGCCAAACCATCAATCATCTGCGTACCGGTAAGCCAGGCGTATTGATCCACGCCACCTTGGTACACATAGGGCAGCACCGCGTAAGCACCACCAAAAGTCACCAGAGCTGCTTTGGTAAAAAACCAGCCCATTTGTGTGAGCGTGCCCTCCCAGCCAAATTTCATCATCAAAAAAGCCATGATGAGAGCAGCAATTGAGATACCGATTACAGCGAAACTAATAAACCGGCTCCACTTGAATTTTGCATGTTCTGGTATCGGCGTGTCATCGTCGATCAAAGCTGGCCCGTAGGTTTCTTTAGAACTGCCATGATGGCCGCCGGCATGAAACATTTCAGGCTTAAAACGTGAGCCAATTAAACCAACAATACCAGCGACCAACACGATATAGGGGAAAGGAATACGGAATGCAAAAATGGCAATAAATGCCGCAACCGCCATCGCACGCAATACATTATTGGGTAATGCGCGCGAACCAATCCGATACGCTGCAAACACTACAATCGCCGTCACCGCCGGTTTAATGCCATACAAAATTCCAGCAACGGCGGGCAAGTCGCCATAACTTAAATAGACCCAGGTCAGCGTAATGAGAATAAACAACGATGGTAGAACAAATAGAAAACCTGCCGCGATGCCACCCCAAACGCCATGCATCAACCATCCAATATAGGTAGCAAGTTGCTGCGCCTCAGGTCCTGGCAACACCATCGTATAATTGAGCGCATGTAAAAACCGATGCTCAGAAATCCAGCGACGCTTCTCCACCAGCTCCTGATGCATCATGCTGATTTGTCCAGCAGGCCCGCCAAAACTAATAAAACCGAGCTTCAGCCAATACACCACCGCTTCCATAAAAGAAACTGCCTCAGGTCGCTCATTGCGTTTGTCTGCATGGGTTGGCACTGCGTCACCTTAGAGATTTCAATTTAATGGCGAACTATATACTTCTCGCCTTCAGGAATACCTGTTTAGGTTGCGTAGATTTTCGTCAAGGGCAAGGCATAAAAATGCAGTAATAGTGGGCTATTTCGAGTTTTTATAACGCCGCCATTGACGAAAAGATGCGTACCATAAATGGGGATTTTTGGAGAC
>CAZUAW010000322.1:0-2868 GCA_964618535.1 uncultured Thiotrichales bacterium | reverse complement strand
TGCAACAGCAGGGATTGTTGTCTTCAATTTTCGAGTCATTTCATCTTCATTCGCTGAAGTAGATTCATTTTTCATTTTATTCTCCTTGCTTTTACGGTAATTATTGTTTCAGGGTTAATACCCTTCCAAGTTGCTCTATACACGTTTCTAAGCTGTATTTTGATAACTTTTTTGATGCTAAAGGGAGTTACTTTTACCTGCTTTTCAGTACATCAGGCGTTTCAGCCAGTTTTTCTTCTGCATGAGAAACAAAAGGAATTTTCGGATCAGTCGTTGCCAAAGCCAAGCTACAAAAACCATTAAAGGTCTTAGAGCCACCCGCCAATATTGAAATATTTGTAAATCCTTTCTGTAACAGAATACGGTAGGCTAAATAGCTGCGAAAACCGACCCTGCAGTATAGATAAATTGGCTGGTTTTTTTCAATTTCATGTAAGCGCGATCGTAGTTTTCCTAAAGGAATATTAATAGCACCAGGTATGCGCCATTGCTCAAACTCTTTACTACCGCGTACATCAAGCAAGATACCATTCGATACTTGATCAGGAAAATCTTCCGCGTACCAGAATGCCAAATCACCACGAAGCAAATTTGAGGCGATAAACCCAGCCATATTCACGGGGTCTTTCGCAGATCCATAGGGAGGCGCATAGGCCAATTCCAAGTGCTCCAGATCAAACACCGTCATTTTTGCTCGAATGACAGTCGCAAACACATCAATACGCTTATCAACACCATCATAGCCAACCACCTGTGCCCCAAGCACTTCACCTGTTTTGGGTTTAAAAAGAAGCTTGATATGCATAGGTGCAGTGCCGGGATAATATCCAGCATGTCCCGAAGGATGAAGATAGACTTTCTGGAAAGCCTGATCCAGACGCCGTAACGTTTTTTCTGATGCGCCAGTAGAGCCGGCGGTCATGTCAAACACCTTGACTACAGCCGTTCCCTGAGTAGATCGGTATTGACTGTTCCGCCCAAAAATATTGTCAGCAACAATCCTGCCTTGTCGGTTTGCAGGTCCTGCCAATGGCAGTTGTGTTGGCTCTCCAGTCACCGCATCAGTGACTTCTACCATATCGCCTGCAGCATAAATATCAGCATCGGAAGTTAGCATATGGCTATTGACTTTAATTCCGCCTCGCTCACCGATAGCAAGCCCAGCATCAATTGCCAGTTTTGAGGCGGGCTTGACACCAATCGCCAAAATAACAATATTTGCGAATAGAATTTGACCGCTATCCAGAATTACCTTAACGCCTTCTGGGGCATCTATAAACTCCTTTGCTGCACTTCCCAAATGAAGTTCAACCTTCTTATTTTCCATATGATGGCGTAAATCGCAAGCCATCTCAGAATCCAGTGGTGGCATTAATTGCTTCTGCAACTCGACTAACGCCACTTGCATATCTCGATGTCGAAAGGCTTCGGCAACTTCGATACCAATAAAGCCTCCACCGATGATAATGGCCTTACGTGCACCTTCATCAATTTGTTGAATAATGGCATCCATATCAGGAATATTTCTGAGTACAAATATTTTCTGATGATCAATTCCTGGGATCGGTGGCCTTAATGCATCTGCCCCTTGAGATAATATCAATTTATCATAGCTTTCCATATAGCTTTTAGACTGGCTTAGATCAAGGACAGTGACTTGTTTTGAGTGCCGGTCTATGTGAGTCACTTCATGACCTGTCCGTACATCAATATTGAGCGTTTCTTTCAAACTTTCAGGTGTTTGTAACAACAGAGCATCCCGATCCTTGATTTCACCCCCAATGTGGTAAGGTAAACCACAATTTGCAAATGAAATGAACGAGTCCTTTTCAAGTACTACGATTTCCGCATCTTCACCCAGTCTTCTAGCGCGAGCAGCGGCTGATGCGCCAGCAGCAACGCCTCCGATAACTACAATTTTCAAAATCAACTCCTTTAAAAAATTTTTTAAAATATAGTACTAGCCAAGTTGACAATCAGACCGTCTACGACAAAAATCAATCAATTCCACACATTGGAAGAGCCAGGAAAATGAGTATAAGCGGAATTAACGCCCCTTTTGCGCCCGAAATATTGCTGACCTGAATATTAGCAAAACATACATTAGATATCTATAAATTATTATTTTCTAATATTTGTTTGTTGTTTTATTCGCGTTATTCCAATATCGTTAAGTTTATACGGCTATTCACCATATTAAGTGGGTGTATTTCAGTCTCTCATTTCTGGATAGAGGTTTAGTCCAATTACGGTGACAGTTTGCGCTGTGGGGTAAGAATCTGAGCGCTACGGAATACAAAATAGCAGCCATTGATCTCGTAGATTCTGGTTTCAACAACGTGACATTTGGTGAACCGCGTACTTGGGGCGTGGCAATTCGCTGGCGATTGTGAGCTACGTAACGGCGCCGCAAACCCAACATCGCCGGATCTTAAAGCGTTTTCAGCCGTTCTGCGAGGAAATCGACGAAGGCGCGAACTTTCGGCGCCAGGTGTCGGTTGTGCGCAAAGACGGCGTGGATCGGTGTGCTAAGAGGGGCCAACGGAAAATTCTCGAGCACTGGAACGAGTCGCTGCTGTTTGAGTTCATCGCGAATCATCCACGTGGGAATCATGATAATTCCTGCCCCGGACAAAGCAGCGCTGCGCAAGAACACAATGCTATTTACGCTAAGGCGGCCCGAAATAGGAACGTCGAGTACCCCTTGCGGCAGTGTAAAGCCCCAATAATTCTTTCCCGGCTTGGTCTGAAAAGACAGGCAGCAGTGCCCTTCGAGTTCGCTGGGATGCGCGGGCAGTCCGTGCCGCCGGACGTAAGTAGTGCCTGGCCGAAACCCATTATACGGTGCTTATCCCCCGTGAAAAATTG
>CAZUAW010000321.1:0-2891 GCA_964618535.1 uncultured Thiotrichales bacterium | reverse complement strand
CAGAATTAAAGGGAAACAGAAGCGGTTCTGGGAAACCATCTCGTCCACCAGCGGGCGGTCAAAAGAAACGAGGGAAATTGAGTACTAAAAAACCGTCGAGTAAACCTGCGGGTAAGCGTTAGTACTCCAACAAGTTTATATTGATGGGTTAGTGCAGACCAACGCGTCATTGGAAGCGCAAAGCTCCTGCATCCATACAGTCGTCAGCACACCCTACGTTTTATAGGTGCTTAAAACGGGTATTCTTAGCGGTGGAGGTATACCTCAAAGATGACAATAGATGTCTATAAACTCAATTTCTTTGAGTGTCAGCGCGGCTGATTTAAGCTGCTGAATCTCCTTTTCATGGGTTGCTAAGTCTAGCGGCAATGTGAGTTGGAGATGGATGCTGCCATCCAGATAGTGCAGGTCAATTTTCTCGATTTTCTCGCTTAATGGATTGTTTTGCCAGACTGTATTGAGTTGCTGGGTGATCTGTTCGCGCAATGGCAAATGCAGACAGGCTTTCGCAATGGTGTCATCTTCGGGATCGGTATGTACTGTGACATCCGTGATTTCTGTGATTTGTTCGACGATGGCTTTGCGTACCGATTCCGCAATCTGGTGGCCTTCGGAAACGCTGACTTTGGAGGGCACTTGTATATGTACATCGGCAAACGCATCAGCACCACTTTTTCGGGTTCGCAGCAGATGAATATCGACCACGCCATCGACTTCTTTAATTACGGATTCAGTTTGCTGCACCACACTCTCATCGAGGCTGGCATCAATCAATTCCTGACCCGCAGCCCATAAGAGTTTCCAGCCAATGTGTGCAATAAACCCAGCAACGGCAATGGCGGCAAGCGCATCAAAATAACGAATCCCCGCCAGTGAGCCGAGGATACCGACGATAACGATCAACGAGGAGACCGCGTCAGAACGATGGTGCCAGGCATTGGCTTCGAGCATTGCAGAATTGACGCGTTTTGCCACGCGCTTGGTGTATTGATAGAGTGCTTCTTTCGAAAATACTGCGGTGGCGGCAAACAGTAGCGCTATGGGTTTAGGATCGAATAACCGCTCTGGCTGAAAGAGTCGTTGAATGGCATCAAAAAATATGGCACCGGCAACAGCGACCAGTGCCAGCCCCAGTATACTGGTGGCGAGCGTTTCAATGCGACCATGTCCGTAGGGATGTTCTTCATCGGCTTCACGGTGCGCTTCACGGGTGGCAACTAGCACCACAAAATCACTCGCTAGATCAGAGAGTGTGTGCACGCCATCAGCGATCAATGCCTGGGAGCCGGCAAAAAAACCACCAAGCAGTTGAATGGTGGAAAGCAGCAGGTTAACCAGTGCACCAATCAGAGTCACTTTTTTGGTTGCCTGGTAGCGTTCGTTATTAGTCGCGTTCTTCATCAGGTGTGAAGCTTATAATTCCAGTAGTTTTTCGTGTTCCTGGGAGGTCGGCTCAAAGCCTCTTGATTCGTAAAAATCAAAGATGGCATTGACCACTTCCTCAGGCGTATCGAGCACCTGAATCAGATCGAGATCTTTTTTAGCAATGGTTCCTGCTTCTGCGAGGGTGTTCTTAAACCAGTCCAACAAGCCGTCCCAAAAGGGTTTATGCACCAGAATAATGGGAATGGGACGAGACTTTCCGGTTTGTACCAGGGTTAGAATTTCAGCAAATTCATCCAGCGTGCCGAAACCGCCGGGTAGCACCACATAGGCAGACGCATATTTTACGAACATCACCTTGCGCGAGAAAAAATGCCGGAAGGTTAATGAAATATCTTGATAAGGATTGCCAGCCTGCTCGTTAGGCAGCTTGATATTCAGTCCAATACTGGGTGATTTACCTTTTTGTGCACCTTTATTGGCGGCTTCCATAATACCAGGGCCGCCACCGCTAACCACTGCAAAACCGGCCTCGGAAAGCTGGTAGGCGATTTCTTCTGTGAGCTGATAGATGGGATCATCACTCGGCGTGCGCGCAGAACCAAAAATGCTGACCGAGGGTTTGATCCGCGCTAGGCGTTCAAAGCCATCGACAAATTCACCCATAATCTGGAAAATTTTCCAGCTTTCACGATTCAGCAGAGCATCATCCACTGGCAGCATGCCAGGATGGGTAGGGTGGTCTTTTCCGTTCACGGAGTTACTTCCTTATGATGGATGGAAAGCGACAATCATACCTGAATGCGGCTGCTATCTCTTTGGATGCGCTGGATTACTGGGTGCGACTAACTGCCGAAGACGCGCCGCAAAATGGCGGTAACACGCTTGGCTGGGTTATGGCGAATGGCTGCTTCTTCTTTGGCGATATAGGTAAAGATTCCTTCCATGCCGAGGCGGATAACGTGATTGGTTAACTCTGTTTTGTAATCGGGTAGAGCGGTGGCAAATGGGCCAAGTCTGCCAACCGCTTGATCATAGGCTTGCACCACACCGACTTGTGACATGGCCTGGGTAACGATGGGCTCCATTGCCCGCGATAATGGTGCGCTCATTTTGCTCTGAAAGTAGCGGGTGGCAGAGTCATCAGGGCCGCTGAGGATCCCTTTTGCATCTTGCAGGGTCATTTGTGCGATGGCATTCCAGAGTAGTTTTTTCGCTTTGGGTGTTGCCGTTTCTGCGGCGCGATTGAGTTTGGTTTCCAGATCATCAAAGCTGCTTTGCAAGCCAACTTTAGCAGCGATATTGCGAATTTTCTTAACCGAGTCGGGGAGCGGAATATGAATCAGCGGATCCGCGTTAAATCCATCATTAACCCCAAGCTGAGAGACCACATTGCTAGAGCCGACACGCAGTGCTTCTTTAAGGCCTGAGCTGATTTCACCTATGCTCAGTGGGGACGAACCGGCACCTGATTGCTGAGCGATTTTGATAGCAGTTTCGAGTAGCTC
>CAZUAW010000320.1:0-2905 GCA_964618535.1 uncultured Thiotrichales bacterium | reverse complement strand
GTCATCACCACTCATAAACCCCAGTAGGTGCAACAGACTAGTAAACAGAAGTTGGTCTGCAGATTGAATTCATTGCGCTCCATGCCTTCGGGCACTTCTAAAGAAAGAAGCTGGATACAACTTAATTTAAGCGGATGCTTTCTATTGCATACCGACAAAATCAGCTGGGCGACATCTTCAAAGGGAATTGTTCTGACGTACAGGTTAAAAGAATTTCCTGACGACATAGTGCTTATTGATTCGGAATGACACACAAACTTTTTAAATCAAACTTCAATTACTGCTGGTGTTTAGGACTCAGGATTCGCAATCAATCAATTCTTGGCTTTGCCAGCTCTGGCGTATCTGGTCTTGATCCCAGCGCATAGCGCATCATTTCGTATTTGAGTGGTTTGACATTGTTGGCAAGGTTTAGACCGATGCCACGCATGAATCCCAGCACGGGGTTATCGTTGATGAATACGGCTTGAAATCCTTCCATGAGTTTTTGCATGGCAAGATTATCGCCAGCGCGGGCGCGTTGGTAGCGGCGCAGTACTAGCATGTCGCCGGGGTCGCGGTCGGTTTGATTGAGGATTCCGGCAAGTTCTGCAACATCTAAAAACCCAAGGTTCGCGCCTTGCCCTGCGAGGGGGTGAACGCGGTGCGCTGCATCGCCGACGAGGACTACGCGGGGTTTGATATGCGGTTTTGCCTGCATGCCAGTGAGCGGGAATGCGAGTCGCTCTGAGACTTTTCTCACTTCGCCCAGACGGCCATCAGAGGCTACCGTTAGTGCATTTGAGAACTCGGTATCATCCATTTGCATGAGACGATCTGCTTTGTCTTTTGCAACACTCCAGACAATTGAAAAACCGCCATCGGCGACCGGTAGTAACGCCAGCACGCCATCTTTAGTGAATCTCTGCCAGGCGGTTTGCTGGTGATGTTGCTGCATGTGAACCAGCGCGACGATGCCTTTTTGCTGATAGGATTTTTGCTGTATTTCAAACCCCAGTGCTTCGCGCACTTTGGAATTCACACCATCTGCACCGACCAGCAATCGCGCCATGATCATTTTTCCGCTGCCTAGCGTCAGTACAACTTCCTGCTCGTCGGTGACGATCTGCTCGACCGGTGATTGCCCAACCCACTCAACGTCAGCCAATGAATCAACACGCTCAAAAAGCGCCCGTTCGAGCAGATGATTTTCTACGATATGGCCTAAATCTGGCTCACCTGCTTCTGCTGCATCAAACTCGATTTCACCCGCACCGTTAGCATCCCAGACGACCATGCGGTGATAGGCGGTGGTGCGCCAGGATTGAATCTGGCTCCAAACATCCAAACGCTGCAATAACGTTTGACTGGCTCGGCTAAGCGCCACAACACGGCTCCTGAGCGGCTGATCTTTATGCATTGGCTCGGGCGCTTTACCCGCTTCGAGAATGGCGATTTTTTTGCCGTGACCGCTGAGTGCGCAGGCGAGCGATAAACCAATCATGCCGCCGCCCACAATGACAATATCAAAACGCTGAATCATGATGCAGCTCCATCAATGGGTTTGCCCGCAAAGAGATTACCGTGCAGAGATCGTCGCAGCCCCATGCCGTGTCTTGCCAGGTGGTTTTTGAGTGGCGAGATCTTATCCAGCAGCACCAAGCTCGCGCCGCGCAAATGTGAAATCAAAGGCGATGGATAGGCGAAAATCTGGATGAGTGAATACGTTGTCGTGGCGGTTAATTTAATATCGCGTTGCCTCAATGCGGTGTATTGGTCTAACAGGCTTTGCACGCCGGGATCATCGCTTTTGGAGATAAGGTCTGAGAGCACGGCAACATCACGCAATGCCAGGTTCAGCCCCTGACCCGCAACCGGATGCAACAAATGCGCGGCATTACCTACCAGCACAGCACGCCGTGCGGTTAAGCGATCTGCTACCAGCTGATGTAATGGAAATACTTCTCGCTTACCCACTTTTTGTAGCTCGCCAACACGATGCCCGACCTGGTTCTGAATCATTTCGAGAAATGCCTCATCGTCCAGCGCCATCCGCTCGGCGGAGCGTTCGACTGTGCCTGTCCACACCAACGCGAAGCGATCCCCCTTATCAACACCCAGCGGCAGTAATGCCATGGGGCCATCGGCGGTAAATCGCTCGTATGCCTCGGTGCCTTTGCCACCGGTCACAGTTAAATTAGCGACGATAGCCTGCTGCTGATAATCGACGCTACGCTCTGAAATTTGGAGCATTTTTCGGCTGCTTGATTGCCCACCATCTGCGCCGATCAATAATTTTGTGGTGATAGTTTCTGTGCTGCCATCCGCGTCAATTATTAGCGAAACGGCATTTTCTATTGGCTCAATACCGATCAGCTTCGCTGGAATATATTGGCTCAGATTCGATTGCTGCTGCATTGCCTCGGCGCTGGCATGCATCAAGTCGCGATACATCGCCACATAACCCAGTGATTCAACACCAACCTCAGAAGCACTCAAACGAGTTGCTCCAAATCGTCCTTTTTCGGAGACGTGGACAGTTTTGATTGGGGTCGCCTGTGGCTCAATTGCCTTCCAGATTCCGAGCCCTTGTAAAATCTTCTTAGATTGGTAGCTGAGTGCAATGCTGCGCTCATCATAATCATCAGCGGCGGGCGTTTTGGGGAATGCGCGCGACTCGATTATCGCCACGTGTAAATTGGTTGGTGCTAATGCTGCTGCCAGCGATGCACCAACCAAGCCACCACCAATAATTGCGACATCATAATCTGTAGAAGGAGTCGCCATTTTGCGCTAGTACATCGACCATATTAAAATGACGGATAAGTGAGTCATCAAGTGGTTAGATGTGGTTTTATTTTTATGAATCATAGTGGTTCTCTGGTGATTAAAAATTAAGCCGCAGATGACCACTTGAAGGCTCACC
>CAZUAW010000319.1:0-2920 GCA_964618535.1 uncultured Thiotrichales bacterium | reverse complement strand
TTGGAGCGGGAAACCAGATTCGAACTGGCGACCCCAACCTTGGCAAGGTTGTGCTTTAAACTCTCTAGCCTTATAAATCAACAACATAGCGCGTCTGCGTCCGCACCGCTATGACCATTTATGACAGTTTATGCCTCATTATGACTGGTGATTGTCATAATCTGGTCATAGTAAAACTCAGCCAATCGACCCACGCAACACAGTCAATAAATGCAGATAACCTAATTTCGAAAGCGGTTGATCAGGCTGCAATGTCATCATCACCCGTATCTCATCTTCTGAGATCATCAAGCCTTTGGCCAGTGATTGGTCGGACAGTAAATGCACCAGCCCCGGCGGTGTATCCTCCGGCAATTCAAGCTCCACAGGATCTTCATGCAGCCCGGCTATTGGCACCTGCAAAAACTCAGAAAGCCGCGCCAGTGTTTTGGCCGAGCCGGTTTTCTGCCCTAACTCAATGGCTGAAATGTAGGACTGCTCCACGTTTAACTTATCCGCGACTGCTCGCTGGGTTAAACCCATGTTGCGCCTTGCCTGGCGAAGTTTCATCCCTATGCCGTTGGCATCGTAACCAGTCATGCTATCTGCCCCTAGTTATATTCAACTATTACTCTACGAACTTTTTTTTGAAAATGATAACCTCCCTTAGAACTAACATCACATTTAGAGGTAATAAAACATGAGGCTTAAAGATGCCAGACAGAAACGAGGATTTACCCAGCAGGAACTGGCGAGCAAAGCCGGGCTGACACAAGCCGCCATCGCGCACATTGAAAACGGTAAACGCAACTATTCCGTCAGCTCACTCAAACGCCTGGCAGAAGCGTTGCAAGTGTCACCCAACAGCTTACTCGCAGACGCATAACCCCATGGCCTCACCGCAACTGGAACGCGGACACACGCGCATTGCTGATGAACTGCTCGAAGCGATTCGATCTGCAACCGCTGACCAGCCTGCATACATTGACTGTGACGAATAACTGGATTGATTCAGAAGGGCTTCAGTTCGCCAACGACAAATGCCACAAATCATTCACCCGTTACGTTCAGCAAGAATCCGGCGGGGTTCCACTAGCTATTCGCGGCCTAATTGACCATGCCAGTAAATCGGAAGTGATTGACTGCAAGGCACTACGTTCATTCCGTCATGATGCCGGGGTGCGTTACTGGGATATGACACCCGTGGTTGTCATTGTGATTATTGGATTTATGGCCATGCGGTATGTGTCGAGAGGTGTGGGAGAGATTGAGCTGCTGGTGATGTCTGGGGTGGCATCGGCTCTTTTCTATGGATTATCGATAGTGTTGCGGCGATTGCGATGATCTACACAATGCTCGACTAGATCATTGATATAACCAAATAAAACCTTATAATATAACCATGCCCTACACAGTAAAAATCAGAAAGCAGGCCAAGAAAAAACTCAGCTCCCTTCCGCGTCCGCAAAGGCAACGAATAGCTGAAAAGATTCACAAACTCGGCTTGAACCCTGATGATGAAAAGCTGGATATCAAGAAGCTTGAGGGAGAAGACAGACTTTTCAGATTCACTGCTCGCCGCTCCAGGCGCTCCCAGCATTCCCCCCGTCCCTAGAGGTTACGTGTAGGTGGTTGGCGCGTCATCTTTGACAGAGATGATGCCCTAAAGATTATTGCAGTTGAAAAAATTAAACCACGCGGAGATGCCTACAAATGAGTGTAAATATGATTAAAGCCTTAGATGGAGAAGAATACGTGCTCTTACCCGCCCGTGTTTATCAACTGTTGCGCAGCGCCATTGATAAAAAAATGGCTGAACTAGAAGAAAGTGACTACGTCCCTTTTGAACTGGGAGATTATGTCGATAATCCGGTTGCTCTGGCGCGGATCAAGGCCAATCTCACTCAGGAAGAATTGGCTCAGAGGATGAATGTTTCCCAGGCTTATATCTCCAAAGTGGAGGGACAGGATAAAGTGACCGCAAAACTGATTGACCGAGTGAACTCAGTCATTTCTTGATGAATCGATCTACGCTGTCGCAAGAACTTCAAAGTTGAAAAACAGAGGTGCACTTATTTTTTCCTCCATCACTCAACCACCACCTGATAAACCCTCCTGGAAACCCCCATCCCGCATAGCCAGTGCCGCCCCGTTTTCATCGCCATATTTTTGATCTTTTGCCAGTGACCTGCGGCGATACCAAATTGACTGCCAAAATGTTGGGCCGTGTCTATCCAGTTATCCGTATTAAGATCCAGTCGGCAGAGTATTGGCTCCAAATGAGCGGGGATTTGCCCAGTTTTTCCATGACGAATCTGACGACCTGTCCAATCCACTAAATTCAGGTAATCTTTTAAAGAAATAGATGAAATATTATCAGTCTGGGGAGAACGTTTTTCTCCATTATTTTGGGTAATTGGAAGTAAATGCCGTTCAACAATTGAACCCGAACTAATACGCTCTTTAATCGATGTAAATTCCGAGTTTTCAGGCGTTTCAGCAATACCCGCACGAATGGGATTTAAATCCACATAGGCCATACAAGCCAGCACCGCACCCTCATCCAACAAAGCCTGAGTTTTAAAGCGACCTTCCCAGAATCGTCCTTTGACTTCATCTTCCTTATTCGCTTTTCGAGCAATAAATTCATTCAGAAACCGCATTAGCCAGCTCAAATCACAGAGACGTTCGCGGTACAGCTCTATTCTTTGTTTATCGCAAGAGAGTTCATCCACAAACCCAGAAAAACAACCTGCCTGTTCTGGCGCATCAGGAAATTCATTAATCGCCATGCGTGGCGGACAAAGGGTTAACCAGCGTTTAGCGACCTCATCTGCTGACCATGCTTGCGCTCTCTCCCTATCCATAAATAAAACGGCGTGATAATGATTGTGCATCACTGCAAAAGCATATAAATCCGCTGAAAAAATCTTTCCAAGGT
>CAZUAW010000318.1:0-2933 GCA_964618535.1 uncultured Thiotrichales bacterium | reverse complement strand
CTAGTGCATAAATTCCCGGCACTCGAAGAATGACAAATTCTTTTTGGTTGCGGTGCGCCCATTGTTGCAATTTAGACTCTGCATCAGCTCTTCTATAGGCGCGGTCAACGTTGGGCTGAACGGGTGAGTTTTCATCAATCCACTCTCCATCTGAATCCCCGTAGACGCCAGTGGTTGAGATCAGCAAAATCCGCTGAGGCGGTGCTTTGATATGAGCAAGAAATTTAGCCAGTGAAGAATCACGTCTGCCTTGAGAGGGTGGTGGAGCAAAATAGAATAGCTGGGCGTCTCTAACGCAGTCGGGATCAAAATCCAACGATTGACTAAAGTCTGCAATCGTTGCGTTAACACCCACCTCTTGGCAGCTTTGCAGAGATGATCGAGTGCGAACAAATCCGTTCACGGATTGATCTTTGTGGAGATAAATTTTCGCCACTCGCCGACCGATATCTCCGCACCCTGCAATCCAGATTGGTTGAATACTCTCTATGCTCATGGCAAAAGAGTGTACTCGGACTGAACTGCTTAGCCTATGTTTCTACGTCTTCGCAGCATAAACAGACTGCCCAGTGCGAGCAGAAAACCCAGGTTAAAACTTCCTGCGCCATGTCCCTGCAACCCCGTTGCAATACGACCCGAAACAGAAGCGTTCACGGCAGGGATAGTGATCGTCAGCGTGGCGATATCTTCACCACCGTGTCCATCATTAATGCTATAACGCAGCTCGTCTTTACCGGATTCACCTGGGTTGGGTGTATATTCAACCCGACCATTATCAAAACTGATTGATCCCTTGGCCGGATCGCTCAGCAAGGTTGCTGTTAATGTATCCCCGTCTGGATCACTATCATTTAGTAGTAAATCAATTGTCCCAGTATCACCCGCTTGGACTAATAAAATATCATTTTCAGCATTGGGAGCCTGATTTACTGGAGGTAAACCCCCTTGTAGCGCAAAAGCTGCAAAGAAGTCAGCATCGCCCGGTGTTAGTGAACTGTTGTCCAGAGAATCACTCGGAAAAGTGGCGGGATCGGTTAAAACATGTGTTTTTGCATTCACATCAGAAGGGAAAATTGAGAAACCAAAGTAGCGCTGGCTGCTAGTGAGGCCAAGATCAGCCTGACTAATAAACACCATACCCAGAGTTTCTTGGCGAGAACCCCAATAGGCCAATTTACCTGGATTGGCGGTGTTCTCACTCGACAGAAAATCAAAATTTAAAGTGACATCTGTGAGGCCATAACGGAGCTGATTTGTGTCAGCTACGAAAGCAGGATTGATCATCACTAATGGGCCATAGGCACTGGGATTGCCGGATGAGTCCAATGCGGTGATTGCGGCGATCTGAAGCGGATTGTTTGCCGCCTTTTCGATCACAACCTGACCGGAGAGTGCTAGTTCAGCCGGTGTTGGTTTAGCCAATAACCCTTCATCGAGAATAAAATCGATACGTTCAATGTTCTTGATCGAGTGCGGCTTTACACCCTTATTTGAAAACACATCGAGTGCACCGGTATTAATCACATTGCTTGAAATCAATTTGCCGATATCGCAATTACCTTGCACGGTTTGAGGGTAGCTTGATGCGTAGCTCAAACTACTTCCAGAGGTTTCTGCAAATACACTGCAACGATTGCCTGATGCACGTGGGTTGTCTACACGCTGTACTTCCACTCTGTCAGCAAACTGTTGGTAGTCGTAACGATTGCCTTGATAGACAAAACCCTTAATCACCAAATCATTGCCGACCCCCCATTGATAATGAGCACCGTTTTTTGCGTAGTTTGATGCTGAGGCGGCGCGTAGCTCTGTAACGATCTCAGTGATCTCACCTTTCGCCCAGGCTGTTTGACTGGAAAAAAAGGTGGAGGTAAATAAAACCATGATGAGCCAATTAAGGTGGCGAGCCAGTAACTTCCGTTTCATATCAATACCATTCATTCTGGTGAATAATTTGGACGGCTAAGAGGGTTAGCCGCTATCTGGTATCGATAATATGGGCGAGACTGACGGATTATTGAGAATTAGTTCCGATTTTTCAGCATCTTAGGTCGAGAGCGTCACAACTTTGACGCCTATAAAAGGAACCTGTTCACAAAGCAAAATAAGTGTGAACCAGTCGGGATGAACGGTAGTAGGGATGAACCTAGGGCCAGAAAGGCCTGAATTTACTCACTAATGTCCAGTATTCATACCCTGAATAAACTTCTCTGCTTCTGTAATGGCAACTTCCATATCAGAAACCAGGGCACCTACTTTGCTTTCGATAGCGGCCACTTCGCTTTGTAAAGATGACACCGCCCGCGCATTCAAGTTGTGCTTAAGATATAACGTGTGATCTTGAAGGACGTGTAACACCGGCGTGACGCGCGACTGGGCGGTGCGCATGCGTCGCACCAACACATCGTAGCGACTGCGGGTGGTGAGTAGGTTCTTAGCGCTGGCTTCACGTAACGCAGCACTGGAGTATTGACCTAGCTCCGATTTCCATTCAGAAAATAAATCTCCGGCGACCGACTCCACTGCATCAATTCTATGATCCAGCTCGGTAGCTCGATCTTGGCTACGTTCAACAGCTTTCGCCATTGCCTTATAGCGCTTTTCTAAACCACCATCATTTACCATCACTAGATTTTTAAACTGTTCATAGGTACTCACTACCTGAATTTTGGTCTCAGCCTGTGAATCTCGTGCGGATTCGATTTTATTAATTAGAATATCGCGCTTATGAACCCCAACTTTTTCCATCGCCTTGTATTGCACAGAAGCGCAACCCGAAAACTGCGCTAGTACCAAGAGTAAAAATAGTCGTTTTATCATCAATCAAATCCTAGTTTTCGAGTTTAGAGTATACCGACTCCGGTATACTTAGGGCGTCTCTAAAAATGTAAGCATTCCTGAGAAAAACCAGGAACAGCACCTTTTTTATGCAA
>CAZUAW010000317.1:0-2939 GCA_964618535.1 uncultured Thiotrichales bacterium | reverse complement strand
GAAATCAATATCCTGCGCGATCATCACATGAATTCATGAAATATCCGGGCTAGTTAATCATCACCAACCTCCGTACCTCTTGCAGGCTATTCTTACTCATCCAATCCTGTGCAGATTTCCCCGAAAAATCTTGAATAGTTTTCGATGCACCAAACTCAAGAAGAATATTACTGCTTTCTTGATGCCCGTTTTTTGTCGCCCAAATCAAAGCCGTCCAACCCATGGTTTTCTCAGCAAGATCTACATGCGCTCCAGCTTCCAGCAATATTCTGACGATTTCGGAATGGTTATTAGATGCCGCCAGCATGAGTGGTGAATAGCCACCTTTATCCGTCAAATTTGGATCAGCCGCCATCCCCAACAAATAATCGACGGTTCCAATATGACCACCCAGCGCCGCTTTCATTAGCGGCGTAAATAGGCAAGCATCGCGAGTGTCAACAGCCAACCCTAGATTCAGCAACTTATCCAAAACATCTGTGTGGCCTGATTCTGCAGCCACAAATAGCTGTTCTGAAATATTTTCTGGTTCAGACTCCGCACAACTCAGAATCATCCCAGCCACCCACAATGTGCCCAATAGCGTTTTTAAATTCACTCGCCCTCTACTCAGTTATTTCTAGCCAGTTCATCGTACTTATCGATAAACGCTGTGTATTTGAGATATCTCAATGACGGCTCACCGCATCATCAAACGCAGCACAAAACAATCGACGCAGCCTGATATAATTTCGAGACTTATACAGACTACATCCAAATCCCCATGAAACTCATTCGCGGACTGTGCAACTTACGTGCAGAACATCAAGGCAGCGTTGCTAGCATCGGCAACTTCGATGGCGTACATTTAGGCCACCAAACCGTGGTTAAACAAGCTCTCACGCAAGCCGACAAGCTTCAAACGCAGTCCACTGCCATCACCTTTGACCCATCCCCCAACGAGTATTTTCGTAAAGAAAGTGCTCCAGGACGGCTAACCCCGCTCTGCGAAAAAGTAGCTCTGCTTGATCAACTCGGCATCGACCAAACCCTGCGCCTGCCATTTAACACCAGCCTTGCCAACATGTCGGCAGACGACTTTATTCGCGTAGTTTTGGTGGATGGACTAAAAATAAAACAACTCGTCGTCGGCGATGATTTTCGCTTTGGCAAAAACCGCACAGGTGATTTCGAGTTACTGAAAAAAGCCGGAGAAGAACACGGTTTTAACGTTGTGGATACCCACACATTTATCTGCGATGACGGACAACGTGTATCCAGTTCCCGTATCCGCCAAGCTCTGAGCGATGGAGATTTCTCACTCGCAGAAAAGTTGCTAGACCGCCCCTTCACCCTGTCCGGCAAAGTCATGCACGGTGACAAACGCGGCAGAACCATCGGATTCCCAACCTTAAATATTCGCGCCAATCGCCCCATCTCACCACTCAAGGGTGTATTTGCGGTAAAAGTAGAGGGGTTCGGCAACGGCGTTGCCAACATCGGAACCCGCCCAACATTCAACGCCAAAGGATTCCTCGCTGAAATTCATCTACTCGATTTCAGCGGTGATTTATACGGCCAACGGATAACCGTTCACTGGCTTAAAAAACTCCGAGATGAGCGAAAGTTTGAAAACTTTGAGGCACTAGTAACGCAGATTAAAAAAGACATTAAGAACGCTGAAAACTGGTTTACTAAAAATTAAACAGGTTAAGCGAGAATATACTCCGAATTAATGCACCAAAAAATAATTCAAAACATTCAGGGGCTACGAGGTATTGCGGTGCTCTTGGTGGTTATTTATCATCTCGTTATCATTGAGAAAAAATATGGTGGCACAGATTCACTCTTGCCCGAATTTTTACGCTTTGGCATGTCTGGTGTTGATTTATTTTTTGTGATCAGTGGTTTCGTTATGGTAAGCGTGACACAAGCTGCGTTTCAGTCCCCCAAAAGCGCTATGACCTTTCTGTACCGACGAGTTTCACGAATCTACCCGCTTTACTGGGTTTATACCGTTCTGGTTCTCATTGTGTTTTTGGTAAAACCCTCAATAGTCAACAGCTCAGTAGCTGGGGAGGTTAATATTCTGGCATCATTTTTATTGCTGCCTTCAGAAACGCTACCACTGTTAGTAGTGGGCTGGACTTTAATTCATGAGATGTATTTTTATCTGATGTTTTTTTTGATGCTTTTATTATTACCAAAAAAGCATTTACCCTTAATGCTAGTGCTTTGGGCAATAGGCATCGCGCTATTAAATTTATTCACACAGACTAGCTCTCCAATAGCAGTCATTGTCACTCACCCTCTCACAATAGAGTTTATTGGCGGTGCGCTCTTAGCTACTGCGTACTATCGTAAAAACTTAATCGTTAACAGCAGTCGATCAATATTATTGCTTTTCGGAAGCTTGATAACCTCCGCAATCGGCCACGCTTTTTACATTCAGAGTACTGGTTTATTGGAACCTGCGGGTTGGTGGCGAGTTGCTTTATTCGGCGCGCCAGCAATACTGGTTGTTCTTAGTGTCATTCAATTAGAAAGAAATTCTGTCATCATTCATTCTGCGCTTATCAAAATTGGGGATGCTTCATATTCGATTTATTTATCACACATCCTCACACTTAGTTTTGCGGGTAGATTTTGGAGTCAGTATGACGGCAACGGTTTGTGGGATCACGCTCTGATACTACCCATTATGCTATTGGCAGTTTTAGCCGTTGGCTTCATCAGCCATGCAATAATTGAAAAACCGCTGATAAAGTTTAGCAGAAGAATTGTTATCTAATTACCGGCTTTGCCAAAATTGATACCGATGGATAAACGTGTTTCTACTGATTGATTTTTTTCTACCTCATGAACCATTGCTGGAGAGAAAAATACCAACATCCCTGCCATCGGCTGGACGATTGAAGATGACGCTCCTGCGCCTAATATCAATCTACCGGAATCTTTAG
>CAZUAW010000316.1:0-2966 GCA_964618535.1 uncultured Thiotrichales bacterium | reverse complement strand
AAACAATATATTAAGCGAGATTCTCATGAATTCATGCAATATCCGGGTTAAATGAATTCGCAGAGCTGCCGATGAATACTGTTGTTTTGCTGCGCTGGCGCGGAATAAAAATCGCTTTGGCGCGATAGCTAAGGAAAACGTGACACTTTCAAAACTCACCGATCTAACCAGAGCCTTAATGAAAGTCTCGTGATTGCGTTTTTAGCGCGCCCAGCAAACGGCTGTGATCATGCACACTATGAGCGATAACATGAGTTGTTCTGCCTTCGCGTTCTATTTTTCCGTCAATCATTAATAGACGGCCATGCACGATGGCTTTGGTGAATTTCTGTACAACGCGTTCCCAGATGACAATATTGATATCGCCAAATTCATCTTCTAAAGTGAGAAAAATTGTGCCACCCGCATTGGGATGCTGGCGATTGATGACGAGTCCAACCACCTGGACGCGACTGTTGTTGCGGCAATGCCAGAGGCTTTTTGATGATTGCCAGCCACGCTGGATAAATCGTGATCGCAGCAGTGCCATTGGGTGACGGCGCAAGGTCAGGCCGATGTGAGCATAGTCGGCAACGATGTCTTCAGCCTCATTGGGGGCGGGTAACTCGATTGGCGTATCTGCGCGAGGTGCTGCATCCGCGAATAAGCCCTGTTGGATTTCTACGCCTAAAGCTTCCCAGCTGGCTTGATGACGATGACCGGCGAGGTTGTGAAAAGCATCGGCAGCGGCCAGTGCCTGGCTTTCTTTTTTACTGAGCTGCAGGCGTTGATGTAGATCATGGAGGTCTGTGAATGCCTTGCCATGATGTTGCTGTGCGATACGCTGACCTGTCTTCTCACCCAGCCCTTTGACTTGGTGCAGCCCCAGCCGTAGCGATAGCTTTCCATTGGCATTGCGTTCCAGTGAAGATTCCCAATCGCTATGTGCAACATCGATGGGCAGTACTTCAACACCCTGACGACGCACATCTTTGACTAATTGTGCGGGGGCATAAAATCCCATCGGCTGGCTGTTGAGCAGGGCGCAAGTGAATATTGCGGGGTGATGCCATTTTAACCAGCAGGAGACATAGGCCAGCAATGCAAAACTGGCGGAATGGGATTCTGGAAAACCATAGGCACCGAAGCCTTGAATCATGTGATAAATTTGTTCTGAAAATGCTTCGCTATAGCCTTTGGCGAGCATTCCGCTGAGCAGTTTGTCGCGAAACTGTTCCAGTTCTCCCTTGCGCCCCCAGGCAGCCATTGAGCGGCGTAGCTGGTCGGCATCACCAGCGCTGAAGCCTCCAGCTATCATGGCGATGGACATGACTTGCTCCTGAAAAATGGGGATGCCCAGCGTCCGTTCCAGCACCGGTTTGAGTTCATCGCTCAGGTAATCCACTTTTTCCAGCCCAGTGCGTCGCTTTAAATAAGGATGCACCATATCCCCCTGAATCGGCCCCGGTCTGACGATGGCAATTTCTATCACTAAATCGTAAAAACAGGTGGGTTTCAGGCGCGGCAGCATGTTCATCTGCGCGCGGGATTCGATCTGAAAAACGCCGATAGTTTCAGCGCGTTGAATCATACGGTAGACCATTGGATCTTCCGCTGGAATGGTCGCGAGGGTGTAGTTAAGGTCGCAATGCTGGCGCAATAAATCAAAGCTGCGATGGATGGCAGACAGCATCCCCAACGCCAGACAATCTACTTTCAGCAAACCGAGTGATTCGAGATCATTTTTATCCCATTGAATAATACTGCGATCTGCCATCGCTGCGTTTTCCACCGGCACCAGCCGCGAGAGTTTATCCCGCGCAATCACAAAACCACCGACATGCTGTGATAAATGACGCGGGACACCGACCAGATCATTGACCAGAATTAGCAAGCGTTTGATGACCGGATTATCCGGCTCGAATCCAGCCTCGCGCAGGCGCTCATCCGGGATACCTTTTTCCCACCACACCAGCGTACGACTAAGACGATTCACTTGTTCGACACTCAACCCCAGCGCTTTGCCAGCATCACGCAGCGCACTTTTGCGGCGGTAAGTGATTAATGTTGCAGCCAGCGCTGCACGGTGGCGACCGTACTTTTTATAGATATATTGCATCACCTCCTCGCGCCGAGCATTCTCAAAATCAACATCAATATCCGGTGGTTCATTGCGCTCGCGGGAGATAAATCGCTCAAATAACATATTGCTGCGCGCCGGATCGACCGCTGTGATATGCAAGCAAAAACACACCGCAGAATTGGCTGCCGAGCCACGCCCCTGGCAGAGAATCCCCTGCTCACGGGCAAACCGCACCAGGTCATGCACAGTGAGGAAAAAGTGCTCGTATTTGAGTTCGGAGATTAAAGCCAGCTCATGTTCAATCTGTTGGCGAACTTTGGTCGATACCCCATCGGGCCAATAATGTTGGATACCCGCTTCGGTAAGCTGTCGAAGATACTGACTGGCGGTTGAACCATCCGGCACTAAATCTTCTGGATATTCATAGCGTAATTCGCTCAGGCTGAATTGGCATAGATCAGCAATCCGAACGCTCTGCGCCAACCACTCCGGCTCATATAATGTTGCCAACATGTTGCGGCTGCGCAGATGACGTTCGCCGTTGGGATAAAGTGCAAACCCAGCTTTAGCCACAGTCGTTTTATGCCGAATAGCTGTTACCAAATCTTGCAATGCTCGACGGCCACGGCGGTGCATATGAACATCGCCACTGGCTACCAGCGGGATACCGGTTTCATCACTGATGGATTTGAGTGCCTGAATTCGAGATTGTTCTCCAGGCAAATGCAACCTCTCCACCGCTATCCAGCAGCGTTGCGGGAATAAATCACCAAGCCAGGTCGCATCCTGAAGTAAGTGTGATTCCTGCTCAGCGTTGATCGAATCAGAGGTAGAATGAGCGTCGTTTCTTAGTACATCTTCTGCGATTGATGCGCTTCGCAGGCTCAGCAGCATCCTACGGGAA
>CAZUAW010000315.1:0-2972 GCA_964618535.1 uncultured Thiotrichales bacterium | reverse complement strand
CAACACAAAAGGGTTAACCGCACCGGTTGCATTTCGGGTTCTATCCCGAACATCAGGGCCAGTATCTACCGGCTCAGCGTCTTCGCTATCGATGGTGATAGTTGCTCTGGTTGGCGAGGTGAAAAAAGCCTGATTACTCAGCGAAGGATCATTGCTGATTTCAAAAAAGAAGGTTTCATCTTCCTCAAAATCATCGTCATCGAGAATGTTAATCGGAATCAGCTTGCTAGACTCACCTGCTTTAAACGTCACGAAAGAATCTACGCCAGTATAATCTTTCTCATCCTCAGCAGTGCCATCACTGGTTCTGTATCTGAATATCGCCGGCTCATCTGTCGAACCAATTCGTTGGATTTCAATCACTATCGAGCTTGGTTTTTGTTCCACTTGCCCTTGATCATTCGTATTAGGAGAATCGTCTCGAATAATTTCGGGAGCAACAATCGTTTTCTTGGCAAGCCTGAATTCACCAAAAGCGGTGGTATCATCTTCGATAATTTCCAGCGTTGTAAGATCACGCTCCCCCAATCGCGCTGGCCCGTTAATATTCAACAATGCAAAGACAACCCCTTCAAATGTCTCGGTTTCTTTGTTCGTATCATCAATAATCGTCACTGTGAATGACTTAGGCGTTGCATCACCATCTGCCCAGCTGAGTGTTTGCGTGGTGAATTCATAATCAATGCCTGCTGCGGCATCGCCACTCAGCAAATCAACCACCTGAACGGTTACCGCGCCGGCTGAACCACCGGTTCGCTCGACCGTTAATGAAACCTGACCAGCCGTTTCATTTCGGGGAAAATTTCGGGTAAGAAAATTCAATGCGCCACTGGCTGGAGCGAGAGCTCCTGATTCATAGGCACCCGCATCACAACGGTTTGCCACATCCCGAGGAAAGAGACGTTGATCCGTAGTCAAACAATCACTACCCGGAACTAAATCAATGGCAATGCTATCGGAGGGTAATGCCGCCGTTTGCGTCACTCCGCCATTGTCAGCGATAAGGCTAACATACGCACCGGACTCATCAGGCTTGTCTCCAGCACCTGTCAGTCCACAGCTAGCATCACTCGCGACATTATGACCTGCCGATTCAATATTCCCGGAACACAAAACCGTATTATCCGCTGGCGTCACCACCACTGAGTTTTTCAACACAATCTTACCTACTTCAGAAACCAAAGCGCTTTGCGTATCTGGTTTACCCCCATTACCCCCTAAAGTGACATGATTCAAGGTTAAGCGATGAGCATCATCAGTCGGCTTAAACAAAACGCCGCCTGCGGTATCTGAGAATTGTCCTGCCCCCGTTAACAACAACGTAGAATTTAAAATAATGGACGTATTTTCAATCACATTACTGTCCCCTGAAGCAGCAACGCCGGCACCGGTAAACGCCTTATTCTCTCCAACAAGGCTATTTTTAACCACTACACCGCCTTCTAACCTCAGTCCGCCGCCACTACCATCAGCAGTGTCACCGACTGTGTTCCGGTTAATCTGACACTGATTGATGCTGCTGCCCGTGGTGCTCGAATCAAAGTGAACCCCGCCGCCTGAGAGTAGCGCTGAATTATTACTGATATCGCTCCGGAGAATCTGTGCAGTCGCAGCAGATGCAACATAAATAGCACCACCGCTGCGTTCAGCGCGGTTACCAGAGAATGTTGCATCACGAATAAACGCTGAGCCCTCTCCAAGATACAGTGCGCCACCGTTACTGACTTTCGGTGCATTATCTGCCTGGGCTTCGGTTCGATCCGCTGTATTGTTATTAAACCTCACTCCATTTTTAATGATCAAGGTACCAGTGGAGTAGATTGCACCGCCCAAAATACCCTGATTGCCGCTAAAGCCGGAGTCATCAATTAACATCACGCCATCCAAGTGCTGAATCGCGCCACCTAGCCCGGCATTAGCGCTCTCCGCTGAGGTACCATTTGAAACGAAAGCTGAATTGAATATTCCCACAACACCGCCGTTATTCAATAGTGCTGCACCACCAGCTTTCATATTTCCTTTTTCAAAACGGGAGTTAATAATCGTCACATTGCCAAATTCAGTCGCTATCGCCCGACCATTACCCAATTTTTGGCTATTGAGAAATTCAAGTTCACCCCCTTCATTAAAGATCGCATTGGACTCCCTGCCTCCACGAATAATCGTGACGGTATCCAGCGTCAGATTTCCGCGACTGTAAATGATTGAACCATTCTTGGTTTCAACTCCGCCGTTGTGAAGATTCGGGCCATCCTGAAACAGTAAATCCTGAATCAAGACTTCCGTCGTTTTCGTGTTATTGCGCAAGATATCGAATATGCGGGAGAAGGCATTCCCTGCCACACCACTCAGGAGTTCGCCCTCGGCATTTTTTGAACCCTTGATCACAACAGAGCTGGATATCTCGAAATCGCCCTTGGTACCTTGATCCGGCTTTTTCTCATCTTCACTGGAGGTGATCTTAACCAGCCCCGGGAGTATCTCAATCAAACGAATTCTGTCTGTATCCAGATTACTGACTTGAATTGCAGCACGAAGACTGCACCCCCCCTCACTGGTTCGGCAGATTCCATCTTCAAGATTCACATCTGCCAGATCTGAGAATTCATCCACCACAATGGTTGGCCCGGAGACGTCTGCCAGCTCAACGGCAAAGACAGGATTGATCACGGCGCAGAACAATAGACCGCTAATAACAGCCTGAAAAAGATTTGGTTTTTTCATAGTATTGGATTTAATTAATTGTTTAGCCCTATCCCACTCCGTAATACCCGTGAGATTTAATGACATTAATTATAAGGAGAAGCGCTACCGGCGAGCGTAACTGGTTCACGTAAACCGGGGTTTTCACCTTTTGTCATGAATTTAAGGCCTAAAGTCGTGAATTTGCTCGCATTGCTACTGGTATCTCGACGCCAATCATCCCTTCCCTTAGCGACTCTGCTACTAACTTCATCAAAAGCCACACTTGA
>CAZUAW010000314.1:0-2976 GCA_964618535.1 uncultured Thiotrichales bacterium | reverse complement strand
CACGAGTTTTTCTGATTCACCATGCACGCCAATGGCTTACGCGTCTTTTTTGCGCCCAACTGCGGTTTTTAGGTTAAATAGTGTGAGGCGCTAAATGGGTGTTACAGCAATAACCACGGAAATGCCGCGTCCAGAGTTTCTGGAGCGACATGACATGATTGGCAGCAGCTCAGTGATGCGGCCCATCTTCAAACAAATCGGCAAAATGGCCAGGGTCGATGCCCCGGTCATGATCAATGGCGAATCTGGTACGGGTAAGGAAATTGCTGCCCGGCGAATTCATTCATTATCGAATCGTGCCAGTGGACCATTTATCGCGGTGAACTGTGCAGCCATCCCGCACAACCTAATTCACTCAGAGCTCTTTGGCCACGAAAAAGGTGCATTTACCGGAGCCAGTGCAAGAAAGATTGGACGTATCGAATCCGCCAATCATGGCACCATCTTCCTCGATGAAATTGGCGACTTGTCGCTCGATCTGCAGGTTAATCTATTGCGCTTTCTCCAGGAAGCGACCATAGAACGCGTTGGTGGCACCGAAAGCATGGAGCTGGATATTCGAGTCATTTCAGCAACCCACGTAGATTTGACCAAAGCAGTTGAAGAGCATCAGTTTCGCGAAGATTTATTTTATCGTGTTAACGTCTTACACCTGCAGTTACCACCGCTGCGTGATCGTGAAGACGATATTCTCGAAATCGCGAGAATCAACCTGCATAAATTTGTCGCAGAACAACCGGACAGTAAAGTCAAAGGTTTTACCGAAGATGCAAAACGATTAATGAATGTGCATCACTGGCCCGGAAATATTCGAGAGCTGGTCAACCTGGTGCGTCGTGCTGTTGCCATGTGCGATAAAGAACTCATCGGTCCAGAAGATATCGGGCTAGAGCGTCGCTCCAACAAACGCAACCATATTCAAACGCTGGCAGAAGTCCGCGAAGAAGTTGAGAGCACTACGATCCTCGCTGCACTACGAAGAAACCGTGATAACGTTGCCGCAGCTTCCCGACAGCTTGGCGTGTCGCGCGTCACACTCTATAAGCTTATAGAGAAATACGGCCTGTCAAAGTAGAACCTGGCTCAAACTTCGGCCATTCTTGGATTGATTACGCTGAAAGTACTACTACTATTACCTTGTTTTATTCATACACCGTCTTGAAAACTTTTATTCAAGACATCCTACCTTTAACAGGAGGGGTAGAAAATGAATGCTCGAAACAAGCTAACAGATACAGTTAAACATTTTAATTTAAAACCAATTGCCGCATTAATCATGCTGGCTGCTAGCAGCCCGACATTTGCGCTGAGCGCTAGCGGTTTACTATCGCAGATTAAAGGGCAAATCGTGTTGCAGCAGAATGGTGAGAATACGGTTGTTGTTCAAAATACCCCCATCGAAATTGGCGATGTGGTGATCACGTTTGAAAACTCGACAGCACAACTCATCATCGATGATTGTAAAGTCGATATCGGTCCAAACTCATTATTTACAGCAAAAGCCTTTGGCAATTGCCAGCAGGCTCAAACCTCAGTGGTTGCCATTGATCCATCTTACATGCCCAAGACGGTTGACCTAACCCCTCAGCGCACCAAAACCAGGAAGGCGATTAAAAAAGCGAATCGCGATGTGGGTCGTTTGTTTGATGAGCCGGGGGTTTTAACACCTCGTGGCGGGTGGATTTTTGAGCCTGCATTTTCATTTAGTCATTCAACAGCGACGAAAGTGGCCATTGAAGGTCTATCTGTTTTACCAGCACTGGCTGTTGGTTTGATTGATGTGTCAGAGGTACAGCGCAATATACTCACTGGCACAGGTGCATTCCGCTATGGTGTGAGTAATCGAATCGAAATCGAAGGTAAGGTACCCTACACTTTTCGCCAGGAAAACAACCGTAGACGTGAAGTTGGTGTCGGTGTTTCAGGTGATGAAGTCAACGGTACTGAGGGGAATGGCATCGGAGATATCGAGCTATCATTACGCTACCAGATCACTAGCGTGAAACCAAAGAAACCATACTATCTTGCCAATCTTAGAATTAAGAGCCGAACCGGACTTGACCCCTTTCAGGTCGAAAGACGGCAAGTGGTCAACCAGGAAGATGGTAACGTCATTGGTGAAGAGTTACTTGCACAACCAACAGGTTCTGGTTTTTGGGCGGTACAACCCAGTATAACAATGGTCTATCCAACTGAGCCATCCGTATTATTTGGTAACTTAAGCTACTTATTCAATCTGGAACGCGATCTCGGTGGAACCACCGGTGTGATTGACCCCGGTGATGCCATCGGTTTTAACTTTGGCGTTGGCTTCTCTGTCAATCCGCGCACCTCATTTAGTCTGGGCTATGATCACAATATTGTGCTAAAAACAAAAACCCCAAACTCCGGAATCGATGCAACCTTTGATACTTTACAAATTGGCTCACTCTTGATTGGCATTTCTCATGTCACCAAAAGTAACCGTAATCTGAGTGTCTCTCTGGGTATCGGCGTCACAGATCAATCGACAGATGTTAACCTGGGCATTAAAACCCCCTTTAATCTGTTTTAGATGCTCTTGAAACTGAAGCCATCAACCTCCATAATTAAGGTATCAATAGATTTTGATCCAAATCGGGGGTGACATGGCTTCGACGTGGGTGTCAAAACTTGCGGTGCATGCCGAGGCGACAGCGCAGCCTCGTAAACTATCCAGCTGTACTGTTATAGTTGCAAACGACAATAACTACGCTCTAGCGGCTTAAGCCCGTTAGCATCTGACTGATCCGTGCTTGTGCGGTCAACCCAGATGTCATTTTCACAAGATCGCGGCTAGATACGCCTTAGGTCGAACCGCTAAAACTTACTCAGGCTCGTGAACTGAAATCCTGCCCGTCGGAGTTCAGCGAATTAAATTGTAGACGGAACTAAGCATGTAGTACCAATAGCAGAGAGCTTGCGGACGCGGGTTCAATTCCCGCCACCTCCACCAAT
>CAZUAW010000313.1:0-2984 GCA_964618535.1 uncultured Thiotrichales bacterium | reverse complement strand
GTCGTCGTTTTGTTCTGCGGCAAATACCTGCGGGTTTACTGTGGCGCTAACACACAGGTACGACTTAATGCGGTCGAGGCCAATATGCGTCTGCTATGATGTGAATTTATGCGGGTTTACGTAGTAACGCTTCGATCCAGCTAATCGAAAAATCCTCGTTTACGGAGCGAAACTCTTTAGACAGCCTTGCCTGCTTGAAGTGTGAGGGTAACGCATTATGGCGTAGGCGCCATTCGATAAGTTCAAAACCTTGGCTTTTAAACAATTTCAGCCAGTCGTTGGCTCGCAGACGATTGATGTAGGCGCGCCGATTGCTAGTCTGGGCCCTGTGTAGCCATTCGGGATAACGCAACGCGTCTAGCCAATCGCCTTCCACCTTATGATCACCATCGATATGTAGGTGATCGCGCAGATCTATAATATGCAATGCTAAAGCGCCGGGTTTAAGCACCCGAAATTGATCTTGTATGGCGACTTCCAACTGGCTAATATTGATGTGTTCAAGCACGGATTTGGAATACAGAAAACCAATAGAATCTTCTTTTTCCTCAATCTGGCTTCCAGAAAATATTTTGTACCTGATAGGACTAGTGTGATCAAAGCGCCGCAGATTTCGTTGCAGGCCTTCTTCAGAAATCTCGAACGCTTGACGGAAGCTTTTTGTATCATCGGTGTTTAGAATCACAATAAGCCTGTCTGTCAGTTGGCTCTGCTTAAAGTCCTTCGTCATCCAGTTGTGCACATCGAGGCCGACAACCCGGTTCGCACCGGACAGCGCCATGGCGATCATAAGGTAGGGTGTGCGACCTGGCCCAAGCTCGTAAACTAACTCGCCTTCGAGCTCTATGGCCGATGGCCCGAGTATATCGCCAATTCTTTTCAGAGTGTCAGTAATAAGTTCCGGCCTTGTCTCCAGCCCTAAAGACCCACGACGCGTCAAAGCATCCCCCAACAAAGCCACCAGTGCATTTTTTGCAATGTTAGCGAGAACGTAGGGAGGGTTCATCGGCGAGCGGCCACTATCGGTACTCTAATAGCAGCGACCAACATCAGCGCAGGGGGGCTGGCGCAAAGGGATGACGAACACTATGTCCTGCTAAAGATTCCAAAATCAGATCGAATCCTTTGTAATTTTAGTGCGTAGTCAGGTCGAAATCATCCAGCAGCACACCGCCCTAACGTTTTTTGTAAGACTTCTCTACTCACGTCGTCGTACTGCACAAAACTATACTGGCGAGAAGGTGGCGCGTTAAGTTTGACACATAAAACACTTAGTTGACCACAACCTCCGGGGGCTTGGGTTTACTTTGCACAATTGAGAGAGCGTTAGTGGTATTGGGAAATACAGCCGGCGCTGCGCCCCATTTTGTAGCCTGAATACCGCAGCTCCCAAATTGCTTAATGGCGTCAATGAAATTCTCCGTCGTTTGTGGAGCGCCGTCGCAGAAACTGGAGATTGTCATAAAGAAAGAGTGTATTGGTGCAGGGCCTTGTTCACCGTGGTACCAAAAGATTTCCTGCGGTGTTGCAACCCCAGAGTAACCTTTTTTATGACCGAACGGATTAGGAGTTCCGTCCCAACGCTGACGGCGACCCTGGCAGGCATAACGAGCATCACCATCGATCATAACGTGCACTTTCCTTCTATCGTACAGCATCTTTAAAGCTGCAGTTTCTGGTCTTTGGGTAACTGGGAAATCCAGATTGGTATCGCTTTCCGACACACCTACGCCAAGCCTCTCCATATCATTGATGGTCACTTCTGCACCAAGCAAAGGATTTGTCTGCACGATGTTTACGCGGTTACCGTCCTCATCACGAGGTGCAGATGATACGATTTCCCCCCACAAATTCTTCACACCGAGCCTGTATTTGCTTCTATCAAGCCCTGACGGCACGTATTTCGCCTGTCCAAAATAGTACTCACCGAGGTTGATAGAATGAAGCCCCTTGTTATTTCCGAATTTCGCCAGGAACGCTGCTAAAAAATCTGCTGCATGGTCAACGGCTTGAGGGTTGTCGAAGCGAACATGCCAATTGTCACTTTTTCCATTCTGATTCACTCCTTCCACCCAGGTAAGCGATTTATCCTCTCGCATCCATGCTGGGGGAATCAAGTTATCGCTAGTTGCCGACAATCCAACGACAACCGACAATTTTGCGATACCTTGCCCATGATTTACGAGGTCACTATCTAACGCGTCAGAAATTCCGTCTAGTACGTAATCAGCACTTGTCTCTTTTTGATTCCATATATAATTCGACCAATTGGGGTCTCTGGCTTGCTGCCGAGTTGGCTTAATTCGGTCATTAACATATGCATCAGACCAACGAAATTTCGCTAACAATGCCGGATAATGTGTGTCGAAAGCGCAGGTTTTGAGGTCATTCACGGCTTTCCCCATTGTCTTATTCCACTGAGTAGTGAACCAACCTTTAGCGGGCCTATCAAACACCCTTTTTGTCAAGCTCCTCGTGCCAATAGCAGCGTACTGGCGAACGCCGCTGGAGCTTTTTTGGCTTGCGCCGCAGCTACCCGCAACACATGGCGCCGCATGAACGACGCTGGCAATTAGACTAAGGGCAGAAAATATAACTGACACAAAAATATATTTCACAGCAAACTCTTTTATTGACTAAACGAAAGCAAATGTTAACACCAACTTCCGCACCATAAATAGCATATTGTGTGTTACTTTTAAACAATGCCCCCTCTTGAGCCATAAGCGTATTACGTCAAACACTGATGTCCGGTTTGAGTTTGAGATAAGCTCTCGAACGAGAATTGCGGGGGCAGGTTTGTATTATTTGGATGAGCACAATGGCCCTAATATGCGAGCAGAATATCCCTATCGATTGGCAAAAAACCAATTACCGACACTCACCGCCAAATGCAGTTTGATGTGGATATCAAAAAATCATGGCTAAACTCCACAAATAGCAGCAATACGGCTTGGCTATCACATGAAACGACTCTAGTGTAA
>CAZUAW010000312.1:0-2999 GCA_964618535.1 uncultured Thiotrichales bacterium | reverse complement strand
CAGTGGATCTTGGCAACAGCAGCCGCAATTCCAGAGGATCAAACTCCACGCGAATCGGCAGCCAAACAGCTTGGAGGTTCGGCACAGGAAATTGCCTATCGGACAAAACACAATGCCGATACCATTTCTAGTCAGACCAGCACGCAAGCTTTAGAGGTGAATTTTACCCGTAGCAAGCGTGGAGACTGGGTTTGGGAAAAAGATTTCTCGGTAGATTCTCCAAAGCTCTTTAATATGATGTTTCTTGCATCCAGCGGCAATAGTTGGGATGCAGAACTCACTTCCCCTTTAGGTGCTAAATTGCGTGCGCGTGATTTTCAGGACAATGAAGACGACACCGGCTCTAACAGTAATCCACTCAATGGCATGCCATTTGTTGCTAAATCTTTTACCTTCACCAATCAAGGGTCAGGAAAATGGCAGGCACGCCTCACCGCAAAATCCGACAAGGATAATGATCTCCCTCCAGAAGATGGTTTATTGTTACTCGAACACAGTAGTCCCTACCAATTGAGTACGACCATCACCAATGATGAATTAATTGTTGGCAATGAAATTCAAATGACTGCATGGATTGTCAAGAATGATGAAATCCTGTTTGGAGATGATACTGAAACCGAAGAAGAAAATGACTCCAATGATGAGCTTGAATTCTTTGAAAAGGACAATTCGCCTGAAGATTCATTAAAGCCGGACTTGTCTGATTTTGATACACCATTACCTACTGTTAATGGCGTTATCGAAACAGCCAAAGCATCTATATCATTACCGAATGGAACCTCCGTTGAAATCTTGCTACACGACGATGGTCGCCATCAGGATGGTTTGGCGGGTGACGGAATGTTTGGAGGCAACTATCTTTTAGCTCAAGCGGGTGAACATGCATACAATATTAAGATTACCGGAACCACACCAGAGAATGAATCCATAAACCGTTCTGATCTTTCCGCTTTTCCCGTACTGGATACCCGCGGGCTGGTAGATGACCAGGTGGTCTCTGCAACGACTACTTCTACTGCGCGCAGTAACCACGCTGATCCTCGCAGAGTGAGTATTCCGGTGACTGTTACCGTGCAAAATGGGGCGTTACCTGAAGAAGTCATTGGCTATGCAGAAGTCTGGGGGCATGATGAACAAGGTGCAGAAATCGCAGCCGGCTGGACGGGTGGAGCCATAACACCAGCAAAAGTACAAGAAACAGAATTTGTGATTCCTTTCACTTTCCATACGGACTGGATTGCGATCGAAAATGTACGTGAACCCTTCTTTTTGAAAAATGTAGAAATTGCTGACCCTGACACTTTGATTACTATGATCAGAAAAGATCGGGTTGACCTGGATTTTGGTAACCACGGTATTCGGGCAAGAGCACGTCATGGCAAAGTAGAGATAACGGAAGAAATGCTCGAAGGCAGGAATCCTGCTCCCAAAAAGGCTTCTACCAAAGCCTTGAGTGATCATGATTTTGCTGCTCGTAATCCGGTTATGTCTGTACCCGGGTGGTGCTCTACTAATCCTTGGAATGAAGGGACGTTCCGTCGATTTGGTGATGCTAACTCAGAGATCTATTTTAACAAAAGACCAAACAACTGGAGTAATTTTAAATTTGCACGAGAATTACGTGATGCAATCCAGGAAGAGTCTCTCAAACGGCCTATAGACACCGTCAGAATAATTGCCCATAGCCAGGGTGGTTTAGGCGCATTAACTGCATCGGCATACTACTGGCCATCTCGTCACAGACTGATCCAGATTCCGAGTGTGCAAACTTTAGGATCACCATTTGGTGGCACAGAAGTGGCTAATAAAGGCAGGCATTATCTCGCTAAATACCTTGTTAAATGGGTTGCGGGTTGCTATGTGCCTTATGATTTGACTACTGGCGGTGCAGCGCGCTGGCAGCGTTGGATTCCCTACTATCACAGAGGAAAAGTAACAACTTACAGAACCTCTCACAAGAAGCGTAAATGGAACCATCCAAATCGTCGTTGTCACTATTCCTCCTATATTGTTCGAGGTAACGATGACGGGATAGTTAGCACCAGTAGCTCCGCACTCCATGGCGCTCACAATACAGGAGTCGCACGCAAACAGTGTCATTCAGAAAAAATGCGCAGGATCCCTCACTACAAAGATCAAAATAAAAACCGTCACATGAGAGACCAGGCCAGAAGGAGGTAGTTAACAAACTTCCCGTACTGTAGCGCGGCATCTATTTTAGATGCCGCTCATCTTCTATTAAGGGAACGCTATGAGGATTTCTTGCTCTCTAAAATTATTGCTGTTTAACGTTGTTTATCCAATCTTATCTTTGCTTCAGCCGCCGCATCGGAAAAACAAGAGTTCAGCGTCGGAACCGGTGTTTATCGGCTTGATGAAACTAGATACGCCAAATTTATTATTAACGACCAGACCAAATTCGACATAGCATATAAACGACAAACTATCGCTAAAGATCAAATTGGTGCATGGCAAATTATTGACCGCCAGAATATAAAAAACCGCAGCACCTATTCAGGCACATTAGTTGCCATAAATCTTAAAACCGGTGAACCTGCAATAGTCACCGGAAGAATTAGAATTAAAGCTCCCAAAGCGGTGGTTATAAAGCTTGCAGACCAATATAACCTCCTCGTGATAGATTATTTTGAAAGCTTGGGGGTTGGTCTTTTCAACATTCACTCATCCAGAAATATAATCAAATTACTCAAACAGATTGAAGCAAACCCATACGTTGAATTAGCGGAATTAGACTTGATAACACATATGCGATCAGCGAAATGATTCATTTCCTGGGTGTCCAAATTACTATTGAGTATTTGTTACCGGTGTACAGACAAAGAACAGCTTTGACCCTAGTTTTTGTTTTGATGAGTTTCCCAGTAATTGCAGAGACTCCTCGACAATACTGGGGGTTTAGTTATGCCAATGCTCAGCTTCTTCCTGATAAGGGAGGGCGGGTTGACACAGTCAATTTGAACGCAAAAATAGGGTATGAC
>CAZUAW010000311.1:0-3005 GCA_964618535.1 uncultured Thiotrichales bacterium | reverse complement strand
TGTCCCTGAAGAAAAACCTCCGCATCATCGCCTTTGACTTCAATTAAACTCCAATGCGTCAAATCGCATAAAATATTGCCTGTTAATGTATTTTTGTTCTCGCTATCAGGGTTGCCGAAGGAGACAACCTGATGTTCGTTTTCAGACTCAAATTCCGCACCCGCGTCAGCCAGAAAGGCTTTCCATTCATTTTTCATACTCGCTGATCTCTCCAGGTTTTATTGATGCCCGGCAAACACAACCGGACCTGTAGATTATACTTAAACTATGTGTGCTTCAGAGTATCCATACTTAAATCAATGGCGTATTGCTAAGAAGCACCTCACTACAGGTAGACATGGCACAAACCAATAACAAACGGCCGGTTTTTCTCAATCTATTTCAGATTCGCCTGCCTGTCTCCGGGGTGATTTCAATTCTCCACCGAATTACTGGTGTGCTGCTGTTTCTGTGCATCCCGATTTCGCTGTGGATTTTAACTACCAGCCTCGCTTCAGAGCAACAATTCTCATTGCTGATTGAAGCGTTCCATCAGCCTGTCAATCTAGTTTTAATCGCATTCATTTTGTGGGCGCTGTTGCATCACTTACTCGCTGGCATTCGCCATCTGCTGCTGGATTTTGACATCGGTGCGGACAAAGAAATCTCGATTAAATCTTCCTGGATAGTGATGCTAGCCGCCCCGATTATGACGGCATTATTGATGCTAAGGTTTTTCCTTTGAGCAGTGGACTCAGTGGCATGACCTCCTGGCTGATACAACGCATCAGCGCGGTCTATCTGGGATTTTTCGTCCTCTTTTGTTTGCTCACGTTGCTAGTAACGGGTGGTTGGAACCACGCTGAATGGCAATCGCTAATGTCTTCAAAAATTGTGATTGCGGCGACATTTTTGTTTTGCCTTTCTCTATTCCTTCACGTCTGGGTGGGGATTCGAGATGTGATCATGGATTACGTCCATCCACTGGCAATTCGGTTGCTGGTGTTATCGCTCATCGGCGCGACGCTGATGCTATTTGCCTTTTGGTGTTTTGCTATTTTAATTCGTATGTTATGGGCTTAATTCGTAGAAAATTTGGTGCCTTGATTATTGGCGCTGGCGGCGCAGGGCTCAGAGCTGCTTTGCAACTGGCAGAGGCCGAAGCCAGCGTTGCAGTGGTTTCCAAAGTCTTTCCTACACGCTCGCACACAGTTGCGGCTCAAGGCGGAGTCAATGCTGCATTAGCCAATGTCGGCCCAGACAACTGGCACTGGCACATGTTCGATACGGTCAAAGGCGGCGATTATCTCGGTGATCAGGATGCGATTGAGTTTATGTGCCAGACCGCTGCAAAGGTGGTTTATGAGCTGGAACATGCTGGCGTGCCCTTTTCGCGAATCGAAAATGGCAATATTTATCAGCGTCCATTTGGCGGCCAAAGCCAAAACTTTGGTGGTGAGCAGGCAGCTCGAACCTGCGCGGCAGCAGATCGAACCGGACACGCAATTTTGCAAACGCTCTACCAGCAAAATATTCAGGCACGCACGCATTTTTTTGACGAATACTTTGCTGTTGACTTGATCCGTGGCGAAGATGGCACCATTCAGGGTGTCTACGCTTTTGACATTCTCAGCGGCGAACCAATTCTGGTCGAAGCCAAAGTCACCTTGCTCGCTACCGGCGGCGCGGGGCAGATTTTCCACACCACCAGCAACGCGCTGATCAACACCGGTGACGGACTCGGTATGGCACTCCGCGCTGGCGCACCGTTGCAGGATATGGAGTTTTTCCAATTTCACCCCACCGGCATCGCTGGACGCGGCATGCTGATTTCCGAAGGTGTTCGCGGCGAAGGCGGCTTTTTGCTCAATGGCAAGGGCGAACGATTTATGGAGCGCTACGCCCCTAGCGTTAAAGACCTCGCCAGCCGCGATGTGGTCAGCCGCTCCATTTTTCAGGAAGTCAAAGAAGGCCGTGGTTGTGGCCCAGAGGAGAACTACGTCCATCTGCAAATGAGCCATCTGAGCGAAAAAACTATCATGAAACGTCTGCCAGGTATTCGTGAAAGCAGCATGACATTTATCGGCGTCGATCCGATTCACGATCCCATTCCGGTTTATCCCACCGCGCATTACACCATGGGTGGCATCCCTACCAATCTCAAAGCCGAAGTCGTCGCTCCGCACAAAACCGGCCCAGAAGAACCATTCGCCGGTCTCTACGCAGCGGGAGAATGTGCCTGTGTTTCTGTTCACGGCGCAAACCGGCTTGGCGGTAATTCTCTGCTGGATATCCTTGTGTTTGGCCGCGTCGCTGCCGAGCAGATGATTCAGTATCTCAAAGACAATCCATATCACCAGCCGCTAAACGAGACCAGTCTTGATTCAGCAAAATCCCGACTCAGTCGCTGGGATGATAAAAGCGACGGGGAGTCCCCAGCCGAGCTACGCATCGAATTACAAAAAGCCATGGAAGAACATTGTGGTGTATTTCGAGATGAGGCGGTGATGAACGAAGGCGTTCGCAAAGTCAAAGCCATTATTGAACGGTTTAACGATGCCAAGCTCGAAGATCATTCCATGACATTCAACACCGCCCGCGTCGAAGCGTTGGAAACTGAAAACCTTATGGGCTGTGCGTTGGCAACCGTTTCATCCGCGCTGCTACGCGAAGAAAGCCGTGGCGCGCACTCACGCATAGATTTTCCTGAACGCGAAGATGCGCGCTGGATGAAGCATTCACTCTATGATCTGGAAAATGACAGTGTCGATTACAAGCCCGTACGCACCAAGCCATTAACCGTGGAATCCTTTCCACCGAAAAAGAGGGTGTATTGATGAAATTTTCAATTTACCGCTACAACCCAGAAACTGATAAAAAACCCTGGATGCAAGACTGCGAGCTGCCGGATGAAGAAATTGAACCAGGCTTGATGCTGCTGGGTGCATTACTAAAACTCAAAATTCACGACCCCAGCCTGGGTTTTCGACGTTCCTGCGGCGAAGGCGTTTGTGGCTCTGACGGTA
>CAZUAW010000310.1:0-3015 GCA_964618535.1 uncultured Thiotrichales bacterium | reverse complement strand
TAAAATCAATATCCTGCGCGATAATCACGTGAATTCATGCAATATCCGGGTTAAGTTCTTTGGAAACCCAACACCGTGAAAATACAATGGTATCCCGGCCATATGCACAAGGCCGGCAAGGAAATGAAACAGGCGCTGCCGAAGGTCGATCTCATTATCGAGATCCTTGATGCCAGAATTCCATTCAGCAGCGAAAACCCCATGATCGCCTCCATTCGCGGCGATAAACCCTGTATCAAATTATTCAATAAATCGGATCTTGCCGATCCGGAAATGACCACTGTCTGGCAACAATGGTACGAGCAGGAAAGGCAGGTCAAAACACTCGCAATATCGCTACAAGAACCAGAAAAAATAAAAAAAATCCCCGATCTTTGTCGCAAGATGCTGGCGAATAAAGTTCGTTCAGATAAAACTATTCTAGCGATGATTATGGGAATTCCCAATGTGGGGAAATCCACACTAATTAATACCTTGCTCGGTAGAACCGTGGCGAAAACGGGCAATGAACCGGCGGTTACCAAAGGACAGCAAAGAATCCAGTTAAGCGACGATTTGGTATTGCTGGATACACCAGGAATGCTTTGGCCAAATGTTGAGAACCGCAATAGTGGCTATCGTCTGGCAACCACTGGTGCAGTTAAAGACACTGCAATCGAGCATGACAACGTGGCTTTTTTTGCTGCTGAATATTTATTATCTAAATACTCTCAACGACTTTGTGAACGCTATGAGCTGGAAGCCGTCCCGCAATCAGAATACGAGTTTTTTCAAGAGATAGGTCGTCAGCGAGGCTGTTTACGTAGTGGTGGAACGGTAGAGCTGGATAAGATATCAAAAATATTTTTAGGGGAGTTACGCTCAGGGCAATTGGGACAACTTAGCTTTGAAACACCTGAAATGATGGCAAAAGAACTGCTAGAAGTCGAAGCTGAGAGAATATTAAAAGAGGAAAAAAAGGCCGCGAGAAAAACAAAGAGAAAACGGAAATAAATAATATATGTCCGCATTAATTAATTGCAAGTTCTGCGCTACGCTTGAACCAGTTTGTTAATGCTGACCAGAATCATAAGCTTTCGGTGAATGATCAGCAGCATGGCTAAGATACAGTGCCAAACCAATCAGTGCGATGCCTCCAGCAAATTCCAGCATCGCCAGCGGAGTATCAAAATGCATATCCAGCGCGTGTTCAAAGAACTTAACGATCAGGATCATTAAAATCACTTTTGCTAACCGGCTTTTAAGATCATCAAGACTCGTAATCAGCAGTACACCTGCCTGGTTTTCTGATTCCTTTGCGGCATCAATTTTATGAATAAAAAGCTCGTATAAACCCAGGGAAAAAATCAGCATGACAGCAGCCAGCAAATAGCCATCAATAATCTCGACAATGTGGGTTATCACGGTGGAGCGAAATTCTATTCTGTGCTCACCGGCTAAGTCGGAAGATAAATAGTCTCCCAGATGCGTCAGCATAAACCACACATCAATGGTCGCAATATAAAACATGGCAAAGGCTGAAAACAGGCTGGCAATCACTGCGATGATGACAACCAGGCGGCTGTTCCAGAGTAGCGATTCAAATAATTTTTCGATAGATTTCATAGATATGCTCTTAGGAACGTGCATGGAATAAGTTAAGCAATTATAACGCAGGATTTTTGTTTCAGGTTCACTGATCGCAATAGGCGCATAGTTATTCTACGCAACGATTTGTGATCATTGAATCTGGAGCAAAAACACAAGTTAGAATGATCAAATTATTCCATACACGTTCCTTAATATCACTTCTTTTTGGGTTCTGGAACTGGGTCGTATCCACCTTCATGCATAGGGTGGCAGCGAAATATTCTTTTTGTCCCCATCCATAAGCCGCGAATTGCTCCATGCATATCAATTGCCTGAACCATGTACTTTGAACAGCTCGGTTCGTATCGGCAGGAGGGTGCCATAAAGGGGCTGATTAAATAGGTGTAGCCTTTAACCAGAATAATGAGGATTTTTTTCATTATGGATAAAACTAACCGTAGAGATCTTTTGGGTCAATTAAAGGTTCTGAATCTACCAGTAACTTACCATCCTTAATTAAATTATAAAAACAGCTTTTTCTACCGGTATGGCAGGCCGGGCCGGTTTGATCGACACTCAATAACAAGGTGTCGCCATCGCAATCAATACGGATATTCTTTAATTGCTGAATCTGCCCCGATGATTCGCCTTTGCGCCATAATTTCTGGCGTGATCGGGACCAAAAACATACACGACCAGTTTGCAGTGTTTCGGTCAACGATTCGATATTCATCCATGCCATCATTAATATCTCACCTGTATCATGCTGTTGTGCAATTGTCGGAATTAATCCGTCAGCATTTAGTTTTAGCGAATTTAGAGCATCAGCGAGCGCAAAGGTATCGCCTTTGGCGGCCTTTTCTGAGGATTTGAATACGTTGTTGGTCACGGTAAGGTAGTGGTTTTATCAGGCGAATAAGCAGAGACGTATTCGCCCAATACAAGCTAAACCTGCGACATTACCGAGAAGCTTTTAATAAAAGGCTTGGCCATGCGTGGGTCTTTAATCATCGCGCCATAGTCACCGGTCACAAACTTCATTTTTCCGGTGGTAAATGCCAGCCCCAACCCTGCCATACCGGGAGTTTTGCTCATCCATTTTGTCCACTGTTCCTCTTTTGAACGAATATCCCAGCTTAGTTCGCGTCCGTCATACGCGGCGGCTGAAGTCGCTTTGCCATCCTCAATCGTTATCACGCCAACGGGGGTGTCATCGCCAGGAAAGCCATAGCCAATCACGGAATTAAAACCGATTTTAGCTAGAGCGTCTGAAAGATCGGGTTCTGCATTCCATGCGTTCATAAAACCTTCCATCCATTCAGCGGAAAAAAGTGTACTCATTCTGTCTCCTGAATATTGATAGTCAAAACATCTCTTGAGATGGTGGGGATAAGGATTATACCCCAACTGGGTAGGGTGGAAAGCAGTAGAGTTTTTAGCACTTAA
>CAZUAW010000309.1:0-3028 GCA_964618535.1 uncultured Thiotrichales bacterium | reverse complement strand
GAATCAATAGATAAGCGAGAACTCGTGTAATTCATGAAATATTCGGGCTAAATAGGCTAAAATTTCTTATGGGTATTGTCTATGAGTTGGGAGTAACCAAGTCTGTGTCTATTTTAACCGTATAGATTGAATGCTGAGTCTGGGTATTAAGGCATTTCATGGCCTTTACAAACAGGGCCGTAGGGGCCATGACGATGTTTATCGTGATAATGCATTCTGTACTCTACAAACCTTTCGGTTTCATCAAAATGCATAAACGGGTTGCCATCTATTTGTGCTTGCATAGTTGATGTAGGGGTTTCGGCATAATTGTGTCCAGGCAAGATTATCGTATCCTCAGGGAGAGTCTGGCGCATATCTTTTAGCGTTGAATACATTTCTTCTGGATCTCCGCCCGCTAAATCACATCGGCCACAACCAAAGACGAATAATGTGTCTCCCGTAATTAATTGATTGTCTATTTTATAGCAGGCAGAACCCGGTGTGTGGCCGGGGGTGTGCATCACTTGGATTGGGGTGTCACCCAATTTTATTTCGTCGCCGCCATAATGGAGTGATGGGGTTGAAAGGCTCTCTGACCAGAATTTTGCTTCGGCATTAAGCAAATGCAGCTGCGCATCAAAAGTATGGAGTACATCAGCAATGCCATTAATGTGATCGTTATGGCTGTGTGTCAGTAATATATCGGTAATTCTTACACCACGTTGCTCGGCCAGTTTTAGCACTGCTGGTACGTCCCAGGCTGGGTCAACAACCGCTGCTCGACCGGAGCTTTTATCTTCGATTAAATAAACGAAGTTTTCCATTGGGCCTAGTTCCAGAGCATGAATTTCGAAGGGGGCGGCTTGAGTCATTAGTGTTTTCCGGTCTATTTATTTGAGTATCTCATGAATATTATTCCAACCGCTTGATGGCTCACTCACCCATTAGCACAATGGGGGTAGTGCAGGCGGTATAAATGGGGATCAGGACAGATATTTGCGGTGCTGGAATGTGGAGTGCCCGGGCGATTCGATGGTAACGAACATTATCATCTGAAAATCCATCGCCATAACTGCTGCCATTCGCGCTAAATTTCGCTACACTGCGGCGTAGTATCTACCACTATCCTTAACTTATGAATCCAGATTACCTCGAATTTGAACAGCCCATCGCGGAGCTTGAAGCCAAGATCAATGAACTCCGGTTTCTCGGTGATGATAGCGGCGTTAATATTCTTGATGAGGTCACCAAGTTACAGGAAAAATGCCAGACGTTGACCAAGCAGATTTTTTCTAAGTTGACGCCGTGGCAGGTCTCACAGGTTGCTCGTCATCCTAGACGCCCCTATACACTTGATTACATTAAAGATATTTTTACTGACTTTCACGAGCTGCACGGTGATCGGGCGTTTGCAGATGACTATGCCATCGTAGGCGGTCTGGCGCGTTTGAATGGCACCTCGGTGATGGTGATCGGCCACCAAAAAGGCCGCAGCACCAAGGAAAAGGTGAAACGTAATTTTGGTATGCCCAGACCAGAGGGCTATCGCAAAGCTTTACGATTGATGGACATGGCTGAGCGTTTTCATCTGCCGGTTTTTACTTTTATTGATACGCCGGGCGCATACCCTGGTGTTGGTGCGGAAGAACGCGGTCAAAGTGAAGCGATTGCCAAAAACTTACGCGTCATGAGTCAGTTAAAGACCCCGATAATTTGCACCGTGATTGGCGAAGGTGGTTCTGGTGGCGCGCTGGCAATTGGTGTTGGCGATTACACCATGATGCTGGAAAACAGCACCTATTCAGTTATTTCCCCAGAAGGCTGTGCGACGATTTTGTGGAAAAGTGCAGAAAAAGCATCGGATGCTGCTGAGTCACTGGGTATCACTGCATCACGTCTCAAGGAGTTGGGGTTAATTGATGAAATTGTTCCAGAACCCCTCGGCGGCGCGCATTCCAATTATTCGGTGATCAGTGAATCATTAGGCAAAACGCTGGCATCTGCGTTGCAACAGATTAAGCAGTACACCAAGGACGAGTTGCTGGAACGGCGTTATCAAAGGCTGATGAACTACGGTGAATTCAGCGGATAAAAAGCTCGCAAGTCAGCCGTTTTCTGCGGCTGCACTTGTAACCATTTTGCAACAGTTTCCCGCTGTTCGCGCATGGCATGTTGCGCTCAGTGGTGGCGCTGATTCAGTAGCGTTATTGCACGCACTCGCAACAATTCCCCGTGAAACCATCGCTCCGATTTATGCTGTCCATATTAATCATGGTCTGCAATCAGAGGCATCTCAATGGGATAATTTTTGTACGCGCCTCTGCGCCGATCACGATATTCCGCTAACAACACTAAAAGTCTCAATTGAACGCGAGCAAGGCGAAAGTCTGGAAATGGCCGCGCGTCGAGTCAGGTATGCCGCTTTTTCAGACTGTTTGCAGGAGCGCGAAGCGTTGCTTACCGCACACCATCAAAACGATCAGGCAGAAACGCTGTTACTCAATTTACTCAATGGTGCAGGTGTTACAGGACTGGCTGCGATGCAACCCTGTCGAGATTTTTCTGCCGGTTACTTAATTCGACCCTTGCTAGCATTCACACATCAGCAATTGATGGATTATCTTGAGGGTGAGAAAATCTCATGGGTAGAAGACCCGAGCAATCAGGACGCTGTTTTTGATCGAAACTTTCTACGCAATGAAATTATTCCAAACTTAGAATCCCGTTGGCCAGCAGCGGTGAAATGTATTGCTCGTTCCGCGCGCAACCAGCGTGAGCAGGTTTCACTTAACCGCGAGTTGGCAGAGCAAGATCTGGCAAAGGCTTCTGACTTTTGCTGTGGCGGAATCTTACTGCGGCGGTTTCAAGTACTTTCACTGGAACGACAAAAGCTGCTATTACGGCATTGGCTTGGCACTAATCCACCGCTCATTAATCCTTCTGAAGAGCAGCTACAGACTATTTTAAATGAATTAATTGCGGCCGCTGAAGATGCTCAGCCACAGTTGAAATTGGCAGGCGCGGTGATTCGACGGTTTGATGATAG
>CAZUAW010000308.1:0-3036 GCA_964618535.1 uncultured Thiotrichales bacterium | reverse complement strand
ATTAGCGGGTTGCCGTACGAACCGGCAGTGGAATCAATCGAGCTGATACCGAGTGCAGGGAAAAGCACAATCGGCAGTAATGCAGTCGCCGCAAGTGGTATCGCTTCCGTCATCCACCATAGCGCCATCAACAGAGCAACAGCCGCTACAGACCAGCCTTCAGGGCTAAGTCCTGAAGGCACAGGAACAACAAGCATGGTGATGGCAATGACGGGACCAAAAATTAAAGCCAATTGCTTAATCGCCATTTCGGGATCTGCCTTCATCCCCGTCAAGAGGTTACTGAGCATCGAAATCACCCGTTAAATCGACACCATCGCAACCGCATCTCTGAGACGTTGCGTGGCAATTAAATAGGCGGCCTGCCGATAGCTGCATTCTTTCCCAGTCGCAACAGCGAAGACCTGATTCGCGGCTTGCGACAATTTCCGACTCAATTGCTCAGTGACTTGCTCTTTTTCCCACGGCATCTGCTGCATGTTTTGCACCCACTCAAAATAGCTGACAATAACGCCACCCGCATTGGTCAGAATATCGGGCAACACGGGTATCCCGCGATCACAGAGAATTTTATCTCCCTCAAAGGTTGTGGGACTATTTGCCGCTTCTACTACCACTTGAGCTTTAATTGCTTTCGCCATGTTTGCGTCAATCACACCACCTAGCGCAGCCGGCACAAGATAGTCACACCGTAATTTCAGCAACGCATCGTTGCTGATTTTCTTCGCATCCGGATATTCAGATATTCGCCCCCCTGCTTCGCGATGCTGCCCAATGGTATCAAGATCCAGCCCATTTTCGTTAAAGATTCCACCCTGGCTATCACTGATAGCGAGAACCTTCATGCCAAGTCCATCAAAAGCGTTAGCCGCATGGGTACCAACATTACCGAACTCTTGAATCACAACCGACTTGCCTTTGAGGTCTTCAGCCTGATGTTTAGCATGCTCTTGCACCACGATGGCAACCCCCTCACCCGTGGCTTCTTCTCGCCCTTGTGAGCCACCAATTAAAATCGGCTTGCCTGTTACAACACCGGGTGAGTAGCCATAAATTTTTGAGTATTCATCTTGAATCCAGGCCATCACCTGAGCGTCTGTGCCCATATCTGGCGCGGGAATATCCAGGTTAGGACCGATTGCACGATGAATTTTTTGTACCAAGGCACGCGTCAAGCTCTCTAGCTCGCGACGGCTCAAGCTACGTGGATCACAATCAACCCCACCCTTTGCGCCACCGAAAGGCACTTTAACCAGTGCCGTTTTAAGTGACATCAAAGCGGCTAGTGTATGGGTGTGCGCCATATCAACAGAGGGGTGAAAACGAAGACCACCTTTGTAGGGGCCAAGCGCGTTGTGATGCTGAACTCGATAGCCGTAAAAAATATCCAGGCTGCCATCATCACGCAGCAATGGAATTTGCACTTTGAATTCCCGACTGGCACCGGATAGTAGTTTAAAAACCTGATCACTGTATTCCAGCGTCTCACAAGCCTCGCGGAGAAATAGCGAATTGCCTATAATGGTTTTTTTCGATACCTTCTTAGTCATTAGCGCTTCTCGTTGTCATTTGGTTTCAACCACCCTTTTTCCATGCCCAGCGGGTAACAAAGGCGATGATTAGCCATACCGTACTCCTCAGCAAAGTTAAATTACAGCGTTAAAGTCATAAACATAACCCGCGTTTCAATTGGCTCTGACTGGGATCAGAATCGACTACGACCCATTCCGCCGCCCACGCCTCCACCAGACCACGCCGGTGAGACATACCTTTCCCGCCAGATGTAGATCTATCAGGCAGTGAAATGCCTTGAGCATTGGCGCGTTCAACCATCATCGTCCGCTGCTCTTCGATGCCATCGTTATCATCATCGGAATCGTCTTCGTCGCGTATACCGTCGTTGTCATCATCCTCATCAACATCGTCATTTTTGCCATCGTTATCGTCGTCAACATCGCGGTCATTGGTGATGCCGTCGCCATCCAGATCATTGTCGGAGATACCATCGTTATCACGATCATTATCCTGTTCATCCGACACGCCATCATTGTCATCATCAGGGTCATCCCGATTACTGATGCCATCGTCGTCATCATCTTCATAATCATTGACGATGCCATCGTTGTCCTTATCCAGAGGATCTTTGGCGAAAGACGCAATTTACAGACTTGCAGATTGTGCATTGCTCCCGGCACGCTGCCTTTTAGTGTGTAGTCACTGGCAGATAAGGTGGATGATGTGTCATCTCCACCACCACTGCAGGCGGCTAATATGGCACTGATCGATACGGCCAGAGCCGTCGAATACTGGGATTTCATATATACTCCATTTGCTGTTTGCGCTTACCCGTAAGGGCGAGTGTGAACCGACCCGGTGCTGAACCCACCGGGTCACCTTTTTAAAATCACTGAGCTGAACCCTCAGTGATTCAAATTTCTAACTAATCATCAATTTCAATTTTCTCAGCGACAAGTACACCATCGCTTAAAACGCCTTCGGCTTTGACCTGAATGCCAGGGTTTTCTGAAATAAAATCAAAAAATGCTTCTCGGCTAAATGTCTGGTCATCATCACCTTCAAACTCAGTGGACTCATTCACTGTCACCGTAATCCCAAACAGGCTGAAAGTGCCTGCCGCAGAATTAATATTTTCAGGCACACCTTCCAGCTCAGTTTCAGCCCCATCTTCTCCTTCGGACTCATCTTCCCGATCAACCCTAGTCGCCAATATTTTCCCATTACTGATGAAATTCCCTTTAACCTCAATTCGGTCTCCGAGCGCCAAATCATCGATACCCAGACGGTTGTTATTATTTGAACTTTCGTCGATAAAAATGGTGGAGGAATTAATCTTAATTTGTTGGCCTAAGACTGTGAATTCACCCGCTGGCACATCAATATTCTGAATAATGCCTTCAATTTCTATTGTTTTTCCCGATTCACGTAATTCAACGGATTCAGCAACCAGACCCCCAGCTGAATTAAATACACCTTCAACTTCGACTTTTACGTTGAGAAAAATATTCCCTGCTGCAC
>CAZUAW010000307.1:0-3038 GCA_964618535.1 uncultured Thiotrichales bacterium | reverse complement strand
TAACCTGCAACACAAGGGTTGGAGACATGACCGGTTTTGGAACGGGATGAAAACACTGCAACTTACTCACCGCCCCCCGAGCTTGTAGGAGCTCAGTTTACTGAGCGAATCTACTCCGCTCTCTGTTCGCCCAGCAAGCTGGGCTCCTACAACAAACTTGCCGGTGTGGACAGCAGATCGGGGCTGGTTAAAGATTGATGATATTGACGTTAAATCTATCCGCTAGAAATACGCTTCGCAATTATCCAACAATTAACCAATAGAATGCGTCTAAAATTCTATTCACCGCCGCTGCAAACTCCTATAATTCAACTATAGCCCGCCCGGTGGATCAAACCCATGTCTGAATCTGAACACGAATTAGAGGAACTGGTACTCGAAGAAGCCATTGTCAGTGCTGCCGGGTTACAACCTCATGCCCTGCAAATAGGCATTAAGGGCGACCCATCAATGCGTGAAACTGCCATTGGTAGAGAGCGCCACAAAAGCATTCTGGACAAAATCTATCCTGAGCTTGAGCCATGCCTTGAGACGATCATGCTGGAACGCTCGCCTTATCAGATTTTTATCGGTTTTAATAATGCAGAGATTCGTACTCGCTCTATCTTCGATCCTTTAAGAGAAGAGACTCATACCGCTGACCGGCTGTTGGAAAAATCCTATTGTGACCGGCACTTCCCCGCTGTTTCCTACGCTGAAAAAATCGAGATGATGCGGGAAATGTACGATTACATTATGGGCAGTCAACATTTCAAACGTGTCCCTGGTTACTGGCGAAATATTTTCCGCCGTCGCCATGAAAGCTGGGAGCCGATGACCGAAGAAGAAATTACCAAAATATTCCAGACACTCGGCGTGTTGCGCTCGCTTGAAGACTATTATCTTCGCAATGCGACAATTTCGATTGTGCAATCAGTCGTGCGTATGCAATTTAATTGCGATGGTACCCAAATCGTCGCTGCAGAAGACTTCCACGAGTTCATTAAGCAGAACATGCCTTAGGAACGTGCATGGAATAAGTTACAACTGCTCAACTTATTTCACGCACGTTCCTTAGACTTTATTTTATTTGGTATTCACAGCTGTGCTGCTTTACCCAATACATCTGTAGCCCATTGATTAATACTTTTCCCACAAACCTGCGAAGCTTAAAAAACTTAACAATAAAATCCTAGACTAAATCGGCAGAATCAATGTTCATTAGCACGCTTGATCTTTTCAAAGTTGGAATCGGCCCATCCAGCTCCCATACGATGGGGCCTATGGTTGCTGCACGTAACTTCATTGGTCTTGTCAAAAGGCATTATCAAAGTTATGAGCCTTCATCTGATGTAACTATCCGATGTACGTTAAAAGGTTCTTTATCCGCTACTGGGAAGGGTCATGCAACTGATCGTGCGGTAGCATTGGGTCTTAATAATTATTTACCCAAAGATGTCGCTACTCAAGATTTAGACACGCTTGTTCGTGACATTTGGGGGAATACATCAATTAAAATTAATAACACTTATGTTGTGATGTTTTCTGCTCCCAAGGATATTATTTTTGATACTGGTAAGCCGCTTCCAGAGCACCCAAATGGGATGATTTTTGAATTACTTGATGACGATGAAAAAGTAATACTGTCAGAAATATACTTTTCTATAGGTGGTGGGTTTATCAACACATCAGCAGAAATCAAGCAATTAGTTGCCCCTCTCAAAATGCAATCGGTTAGTTCATTTCCCTATGCTTTTGACTCAGCGCAATTAATGCTGGATATGTCAACTGAGAGTAATTTATCGATTACTGAGATGAAGCGACTTAATGAATCGGTGCTTCTATCAGATCAAGTGCTTAATCAGGGGTTAGATTTAATTTGGGACTCGATGAAGCGATGCATAGAAAACGGGTTGAGCACGCAAGGAACATTGCCCGGTGGCTTAAATATACCTCGACGTGCAAAAGAGTTACACCAGCAACTTCTGGAGCAGCCCAATAAAGCCAATGTTAATGACTGGTTATGCGCCTATGCAATGGCAGTAAACGAGGAAAATGCAGCGGGACATATGGTGGTTACTGCACCAACAAATGGTGCTGCAGGAGTTATCCCTGCGGTGCTGTATTATCTCATCACGCATGAAGGTGGAACGAAACAGCAAGCGCGAGATTTTCTATTAACCGCCAGCGCTATAGGTGGGCTTATTAAACATCTTAGTTCAATCTCAGGCGCGGAGGTAGGCTGTCAGGGAGAAGTGGGATCTGCTGCATCAATGGCTGCTTCTGGGCTATGCGCTGCTCTGGGCGGTACACCTCAGCAAATAGAACATGCTGCTGAAATCGCCCTTGAACATCACCTTGGCATGACCTGCGACCCTGTCCACGGACTTGTTCAAGTACCTTGCATTGAGCGAAATGGTTTTGGTGCAATCAAAGCATATACTGCTACATCGCTTGCGATACGTGGGACGGGTGAACATTTTATGTCATTAGATAAATGCATTGCTGCAATGAAACAAACTGGCGAAGAAATGTCAGTTAAATTTAAGGAAACCTCTTTGGGTGGGCTTGCTGTAACGGTTACTGAATGCTAAAAACCGCCCTATTTTACAGTACGTTTTCTTCGGGCTTAAAAATAAATCATAATTAGCCATCCAATAAACCTTTATGAAATTTGAGCGTTACCGTCATTGGAACCAGCTACCGCCAAGTGTTGATTCGCTATTTAATCTTGCTGGAAATGAAAGCATGTTTCTCACCCGAGAATGGTTCGAGACACTGTATGCCAAAACTTTTAAGGAAGGTCAGTCACTATTGCTCGCCAGTGTGCAGGACAAAGGTAATGTAGTGGCGCTGCTACCACTCACCGGGGCTGATGAACGCTGGCAATCATTCAACCATCGTTATACTGCCCTCTATAGTCTGTTAGTGGTAGAAGAAAACCAGGCAGAAATACTTAGCTGCCTTGCTAAAGGGCTGAGTCAGATACCGGTGCATTCTTTGCAACTCAATCCCGTTGCCGAGGACGACAGTAATTTATTGCACCTGCAACAAGTTAT
>CAZUAW010000306.1:1349-3039 GCA_964618535.1 uncultured Thiotrichales bacterium | reverse complement strand
ATCATTGATGGTGATTCCTTTAACGCTGGCGATGAGCGTCAATGTCAGCTTCATTCTCGGTGCTGTTTTTGTGCCGAACTTGTGGAATATCGTTGAGTATTTATTCCCGCTGGCGATTGCTGCGTTTACCGCTATTGGTGTTTATGCACTGAAGATTCTGGGTAACTACTTTACTCGATTGATGACAACCGGCGATTTCAAGCTGTCGGATAACAACAATTTTAGCCAAATGGTTGCGATATTTGCATTAGCAATGATTGCAGTGGGTCTTGCAGCGCCCGGCGCGATGAGTCACCACAAAGAAATCAATGCGATAGGCATGTTTCTTTCGATCTTTTTTCTTTCGTTAGCGGTGGCGCTGGCATTTATTAAAATGATCCTGGGTTTTCATGCGGTTTTAGAGCACGGTATTGATAAGCAAACCAGCGTCAGTATCTGGATTATGATTCCGATTCTGACTTTGATGGGTATCACGGTGATCCGTTTAACCATGGGATTACATCATGGATTTGAAGAAGTGCTCTCCAAGCCTTCATTTTTTATCATCACCTCGATAGTTTTATCGTTGCAGATTATTATTGGAATGATCGGTTATAGCGTGATGAAAAGAATGGGATACATTCCAGATAACAGCCAAGGAGCCGATGCCAATGCCGGTAGCTTTGCATTGATTTGTCCGGGCGTGGCGTTCTTTGTTTTCGGGATGTTCTTCTTGATGTTTGGACTGGTTCAGAATGGTTTGATTACGCTGATGTCACCAATGTTTTTCGTCTTGATGGCACCCTTGGTGCTGGTGCAAATTCAAACGCTTAGAGTGTTCTTCCGCTTGATTTGTAAAGTGACGGCCTGCGGACCTTGTAAGATCCCTTTGGTTGCTTAAACCTGTCTTCTCAAGATCCTTAATCAATACCCCGACTGCTTGCAGCGGGGTATTTTTTTTACCCAACATTCTTATGAATAGATGAACCGACGTTCACTAAGTGTCATAAATCATCAAATCCGCCACCGCATCTGCCCAGTTATCAAACTGTGGTACATCGAACATGTCATCGCCGATGGCGCGCTGCATATCGGATACCAGCATGACGCCCATTTCGCGCTGGCGGAAGTTTTTGGCGTAATCGAGAATATGGCCGTGGACTTCGCCGGCTTCGGCAGTGCCTTTGACGCGGATGGCATGACCGACGAGGGTTGCAGCGACGGCATATTGCAGGTCGATTTCTTTGGGTGTCTGGCTTTCTTCGCCACGCAGGATGGCATCAATATCGGGCAGTTGATCGAGGGTTGCGATGAAGGCGTTCAGCTCCACACCGGCAGCAGGGCCGACACAGGCTTGTAGTGATCCGAGCAGTAGATTGGGCTGTTCTTCAAACTTCTTCAATGCACGATTTGTAAATTCCCAAGAGCGCGGTGAGGGAAATGCCACTGGGTTATGCGCCGGATCAAATGAGAATAATAGCTCTGGACGGAAGCGCAAAAAGGCGATGATGCGATCATCAATACCATTGGCATAGGCCCAGGCAACCCAGTCATCCAGATTCAAATCAACATCAAAATGCGAGAAGCGATTCGCCAGAGGTGCCGGCATGGTGTAGGTCACACCGCGATCACCTTGCCGATTGCCTGCTGCAAAAATCGCCCAGCCATCGGGGATTTTGTATTGACCCAAACGCCTGTCGAGAATCAGCTG
>CAZUAW010000306.1:0-1249 GCA_964618535.1 uncultured Thiotrichales bacterium | reverse complement strand
CCATTCAACGGCTTTGGTGAGATCTTTTTCGACACAATCGCCTTCCATATACATAAAGCCGAGCCCATGCTGAGCAATGCCTAGCCCGTTTTCGGCAGCGGCTCGCATCCATTTTTCTGCAAACACTTGATTGACTGCCACACCCAAGCCGTTCTGGTACATGATCGCTAGCCGATGCTGAGCATCCGGATTACCCTTCTCAGCATAAGGAAGCAGCAAGTTAATCGCCTGTGGAAAGTGCTTTCCCTCAAAAGCGGACATTCCGCTGGTGAAATCAATCTCTGTGTAATCACTGTCTGACATGGTTTGACCTGTATGAAATAGTTCGCGCTAGCCTATACGAACGCCATTGTGCGAGCAATTTCCTGAGTTTGGGAGAGGTTAGTAATGGGGGTGAAGAGTATGCATTATGGCCAAAAGATCGCAATAATATACTATTTAAGTGTATACTTAATCGTGTATTTAAGTCGTGGAAGTTTATTATGGAAAAAATGTTAACCAATAAGACCGTCTCACTGACGGAGTTACGAGACCCCGCAAAGGTGCTTGCCAATGCAGGTGATACCCCCGTAGCCGTACTCAATCGCAACAAGGTTGTTGGCTATTTTGTGCCTAAATCAGCCGTTAGCCTGGATACTCTGGAAATCGCTGATCATGCCGAGGTGCAAAAAAGTCTCGGCGCTTCTATTGAGCAAAATCAGGATGTGCTTGATTATCTTCAAGATAAATAGAGATGAAACTGCTGAGCAGCAAAGATGTTCTCGCTATCCATGAGTCTGTGGTTAATGATCATGAGCTTCAAGGGCTGGCTGGAAACAAATCACTGGATGCTATCGTGACGCGAGTTGAAAACCTCATTCACTATGGGCTTATAGATGATGTTTTTGACTTGGCTGCTTCTTATGGCGTAGTTGTCGCTATAGGCCATGCCTTTAACGATGCAAACAAAAGGACGGCGTTCACCGTAATGGATGTCTGTTTGCGTGAAAATGGCATTACGCTAAATTATAGATCTCAGGACATCGGTCAAACGATGGTGAAGGTTTCTCAGGGCTTAATCGACGAAACAGAGCTGGCGCGGTATCTACGCTCGCAATTCAACGAATAAAATGGGTTTCTCCTTCGGCCTGAACCACCAAACTCACCTTTTCATCTTGATCCTACGTCGTCGAAAGTTCATCGTGCTAAGACACGCCTAGCCCGAATATTTCATGAATTACACGAGTTCTCGCTTATCTATTGATTCCAC
>CAZUAW010000305.1:0-3044 GCA_964618535.1 uncultured Thiotrichales bacterium | reverse complement strand
TCCATTAAAAACCTGCTGGTATCGACCTCTTCTGATGGAAAAATTACCTATTTAGGTGACATCGCCAACGTTTATCGTGGCTATAAAACACCGGTACAGCAAATCATACGCTACGATGGCAAATTTGCCATTGCGCTAGGCGTGTCCAGTACCTCTGGCGGCAATGTGGTGGAGATCGGTAAAGCAGTCGATCAAAAAATTCGTGAGGCAGAAAGTCGTAGACCTTTGGGGATGAACGTCTCTACTTATTATAATCAGGGAGAAGTTGTTGGAGCATCGGTTGACAATTTTGTCGTCAACGTCATTGCGGCTTTAGTTATTGTTATTGTGACCTTGCTTATTTTTATGGGTTTGCGCTCAGCCATTGTGATTGGCTTTATTCTTCTATTGACCATTGCTGCCACGCTGCTAACCATGAAGCTAGTGGGTATTCCGATGCACCGAATTTCTCTGGGTGCTTTGATTATCGCGCTGGGGATGATGGTGGATAATGCCATTGTGGTGACGGAGGGCATTCTGGTTGGTGTGCAACGCGGTATTAAGAAACTTGATATCGCTAAAAAGATAGTGTCGCAAACAAAGTGGCCGCTGTTGGGTGGAACATTGGTGGGGGTTATTGCCTTTGCACCGATAGGTTTTGCCCCAGGCCAAACAGCGGAATTTACCGGTGATCTGTTTTGGGTGATTATGATTTCCTTACTCTTTAGTTGGGTTTTTGCTATTACGATCACGCCGCTGAGTTGTTATGTGCTATTTCCTGAAGCCGAAGATAATTTCGAAGCAGAAAAGGAAGGCGCTTTTTACCGCAGTTATAAAAAAATGATGCGCGGTGCCTTACATATTCGTTGGTTGATTATTCCCGCTGCCGTAGGATTGTTGGCTGTCTCTATTTGGGGTGCACAATTTATGACGCAAGGTTTCTTCCCCCGTTCGACCACGCCACAACTGGTGGTTGATTACTGGTTACCTGAGGGAACCCGAATAGAACGTACCGCAAAGGACATGCAGGAAATAGAAGCCTTTATTAGCGAATTGGATAACGTAAATACGGTGCAAACGCTGATTGGGCAAGGCGGTATTCGCTATATGCTCACCTATGCGCCTGAGTCGCCTAACAGTTCTTACGGTCAGTTTCTGGTGAAGGTGGATGATTACTTGAAGATTGATGGCATGATGCCAAAAATTCAGGCCTTTATTAAAGCCAACTATCCTGATGCAGATGCTAAGGCATGGCGCTTTATTTTGGGGCCTGGCGGTGGTTCAGCGATCGAAGCGGAATTTAGAGGATCCGATCCGAAGGTGCTACGTCATCTTGCGAATCAGGCAACCGATATTATGCGCGCTGAACGTACTTTGTCCGTTAAAAATGACTGGCGTGATCCGGTTAGCGTGATTGAGCCGATTTACTCCGAAACCAAAGGTCGCCGTGCAGGTGTCTCCAGAAAAGATCTGGCAGATGCTTTAACCAAGCACTACGTTGGCAAGCAAGTCGGTGTATACCGGGAAGGTGAAGATCTTATTCCTATTGTCGCTCGCAACCCAGAGACGGCAACCGCCTCGATTAATGACATTAAAAGTCTTCAGGTCTTAAGTTCCGCGACCGGAAAAATGCTGCCCATTGCTCAGGTAACGGATGGTTTTAGAACCATCTGGCGTGATGGGCAGGTTCGCAGTGAAAACCGAAGTTTAATTATTAAAGCACAATCTGATCCCTATCCCGACGAACTGGCGGCCACGTTATTAAATCGAATGCGTGCAGATATTGCCGCTATCGAATTGCCTAACGGTTACACCTTGCAATGGGGTGGTGAGGAGAAAGCCTCCTCAGACTCCAGTAGTGATCTGATGTCGACCATCCCAATGGGGCTTTTAGCCATGGTATTGGTCGTGGTTATTTTATTTGGAAAAATCAAACAGCCACTGGTGATTTGGCTGGTCGTCCCCGGTCTATTTATTGGCGTGGTGTTTGGCCTGGTAGTGACGGGTATTCCACTGGAATTTATGGGCATACTCGGCATTCTTTCCCTATCAGGGCTGCTGATTAAAAATGCCATCGTTCTTGTCGATCAGATGGATGTTGAAATTGACAGTGGCAAAGCGCGATTTGATGCGGTGGTGGATGCAGCCACCAGCAGAGTTCGACCCGTCATGATGGGAACATTAACAACCGTGCTCGGCGTGATACCCCTGTTTTTCGATGCCTTTTTCCAATCAATGGCTGTCGTCATCGTGTTCGGCCTTTCATTTGCTACCTTGTTAACGCTTTTGCTCGTGCCCTTACTTTACGCTGTCTTCTTTAACATTAAATCTAAGGAGGTGTCTCATGAGAGTTAGTCAGTTAATCACTTTAATGAGCATGGTTTTGTTAACTGCATCTTGTGTCACAAATACAGCAAAACAAGATAGTCAAAAAGCTGCAGATGAAGCGGTTGCAGATCTTAAGGTTCCAGACAGCTGGACGGCTCCCGATCGCATCAAATATGAAGATGTACATGCATCGACAAAATGGATAGAAAGTTTTAATGATCCAGTGATGCTCAAGCTTATCGAAGAAGGTAAAACTAACAATCTGAATTTAAAAGTAACCGCCGCAAATATGGATAAAGCCTGGCTCCTGGCTGATCAATCAAACACAGCCCTTAAACCCACCGCTGATTTATCATTGGGTGCAAATCGGGCAGGTGGTGGAGAAGGCAATTCATCCGCCAGAGGGCAATTCGATGTGGGCGCGAATGTCAGTTGGGAGCTGGATGTCTGGGGTCGCCTGAAAGCAGGTGTCGATGCCGCTACAGCCAATGCGCAATCTGTAGAGGCCGACTACACCTATGCTCAACAGTCCTTAAGCGCCAGTATTGCAAAATCATATCTCAAAGTCATCGAAACAAAACTTCAAACTGACCTGACAAAGAAAAATCAGACCATTCTTAAGGAAACCATGCGCATCACTCAAGTGAGATATGACAACGGCATGACCTCTGCACAAGATGTCGCTGTTGTTAGCGCCACAGTAAACCCGCAGGTATTTGCCGCAGAACAAAACGACG
>CAZUAW010000304.1:0-3044 GCA_964618535.1 uncultured Thiotrichales bacterium | reverse complement strand
AATTCAACAAGTTTTGTTGAACTGAGTGAACTCTTACAGCGTTGTTTTTTGTGTATGGAGCAGAATCAGACGCAACAAGAGTCGAGTTCCGCATTCGTAATGATGACGGTATTAAAGTCGGACTGAACTCCCGCCCAAATAATACTGAATGCGTCGCTGGTGATCGCCCCACTGCCAGTATTAATGGGCTTTCACTCTCGATGAAAAACGCCTTTCCAGGGATTACGTTTGATCAACCCGTTGCCATGGTGCAAGCACCGGGAGACGACGCACGCTACTTTGTCGTCGAAATCGCAGGAACAATCAAAGTCATTGATAACGGCATCTTGCAAGATGCCCCCTTTTTAGATATTTCAAACAATATAGGCAGCAGGCATGAGGATGGGTTGTATAGCATCGCATTTCATCCCGACTACCAAACCAATGGCTATTTTTACATCTCTTATGTAGATGCAAACGCCTTTACACAAGTTGATAGATTCCAAGTTTCTGATAACCCAAATAGGGCCATTGCAAGTTCTGAATTTACCCCTGGTAATGCCAACAGATCCTTAGTCTTTAATCGCCCAGGAAGGCTCGATGAAGGTCAGATGCCGCCCATTGGAACCAACATGCTCGACACACAAGGTTTAGCGCTAATGGAAGACTGGATCAACAGTCTCAATGGTTGCCCGCTAAAGCTAACGACCGAAGTTGCGAATGGAAGTATTTCTCCCGCGAACGGCGGATTCGATCCGGGGCTTTCTGTTCAATTCTCCGCGATCCCCGATCCTGGATATGAGTTCTCTGGCTGGAGCGGTGATCTCAGCGGCTTGGAAAACCCCGTGTCTCTCATTTTTGACTCCAATAAAACCGTCAGGGCAAACTTCACAGAGATAACGGATATCCAACCTGAACCACGCAAGGGCGGAGGCAGTTTTTCTTTGTCGGGTCTATTTGGACTGCTCCTGTTATTGATCCAGCGACAATACTTAATGACGCTCAAGGCTTCAAAAAGGGTTTAAATTTAGGCTCGTTCTTGGCAATACTGCCCCATTGCCAAGACGCAACATGAAGGCAACAGACCCAATGCCGTTAAGTTAAGCCAGATAACACTTTATAAAACGTAGGATGTGCTGAGGCACGAAGCGCATCTTCCGCGATTGATGCGCTTCGCACATCCTACGATTCCGGATGGTCACTAATGCTAACTTAATGGCATTGGCAACAGACCTCTTCAGTTCGATTACTCTGGATATCCTTCAGGATTATTAGACTGCCATCGCCACCCATCGCGGCACATCTCCTCAACCCCAAAATTCGCCTGCCACTGAATCTTCTCTGCGGCATAGCTGGGATCCGCGTAGCATTCAGCGATATCACCCGCGCGTCTCTCAACAATTTTGTAATTCACTGTCTTACCGGATGCCTTTTCGAACGCTTTGACCATATCCAGTACTGAATAGCCTGTACCAGTGCCAAGATTCACAGTCATCACCTGCCCTTTTTCCTCTCGTGCCAATGCTTCAATGGCTTTGAGATGCCCATCAGCCAGATCAACCACATGGATGTAATCCCGAACACCGGTTCCGTCTGGTGTGGAGTAATCATTACCAAACACACTCAAGCAATCGAGTTTACCCACAGCGACTTGTGACACATAAGGCATTAAGTTGTTGGGAATATCATTAGGATCTTCTCCAATCCGGCCACTGGCATGTGCACCAACCGGGTTGAAATAGCGTAGCAAACCGATTTTCCACTCATCATCCGCTATAAACAGATCGCGCAGAATATCTTCGACCATGAGCTTGGAACGACCATAAGGGTTGGTCGCTGATAACGGAAAATCCTCTTTGATGGGTAAACTCGCCGGATCGCCATAGACCGTAGCCGAAGAACTGAAAACGATGGTTTTAACGCCATGCTCCGCCATGACCTCAGCCAACGTCACTGCGCTACCAACGTTGTTTCGATAGTAAGCAAGCGGCTTCTCTACTGATTCTCCCACAGCTTTAAAGCCGGTGAAGTTAATCACTGCATCAATCCCGGGTTCAGCTGAAAATACCGCAGAAAGTTTCTCGTGATCACCAATATCAACTCGGTAAAAAGTAAGTGTTTTGCCAGTAATCTCCTCCACACGACGCATGGATTCTTCACTACTGTTCGACAAATCATCGACGACCACTACTTCATAGTCAGCTTCCAGCAATTGCACACAGGTATGTGAACCAATATAACCGGCTCCACCGGCAACGAGAATTTTCATAAGCTTCCTTTTAATTTTTAGTTACTTGAGACATTCCATTCTGAGACAGCATTACCACAGAAAAGATCAATCCAATGCCGATCCCTTAAATAAGTAGCTATTAAATACCACGGCGTTCGATATTTTTCACGCCGTACCGACTCCATTCGCTCTGAAAAAACTCCCACTGAGAATTATTTCATTCAATATGTGAAACCTCGTTGATCTCACAAAAACTACGGACGATAGAATTTTAAAAAACACCCTCATCATTAATCAAAGATAGTTGTTATGGATAACACGCTCCCTTTTCTCCGACGTAGCTACATTTGCTGTTGCGTCGCTCTGACTTTCATTTTTCTCTTAACAGCTTGCTCTGATGATCCATCTATACAAGAAGGTGGAGAGAGTAGAGGCAGTGATCAACTGTGTGACACGATCAAATCTGCCACTCTGGTCAGAAGCGTTGACGCGGGCGGCGGGAGGCAAGTCCAATTCCAGCTCCTTGATGAAAGCAGAAATATTCTCAATCCTAATCACAGTGACTGCCTGACGCTTCTCAATTCTGACTCAGCGGATATACCAATAACAACAAAAAGCATTGCAACGGGTGCTGGTGCAACTCTGCTAATCGCACAGTCCGGTAGTACTGAAAGCAAACAACAGCTTGAAGCCCTGATTCGGCTGCGACCAGCAGATGAGAAAATCTCAATCTGGGCATGGTCTGACGCATTGCAACAAATCGTCGCGCCGACAGTAGACCGAGAGCGCATACATCAACGTATAGAAACTGTCTGGGGTAACACTCCCGAACAAC
>CAZUAW010000303.1:0-3059 GCA_964618535.1 uncultured Thiotrichales bacterium | reverse complement strand
GTTAGAAGGGCTGGTTCGGGAAGTTTTCCGAGTAATCTCACGGTTTCATTGCGACTGGCAATATGCTGATCAATATCGCGAAAGTCAGCACGTAGATTTTGCAAATGCGCCTGATGGTAGAAGCGCTCCAGCTGATTCACCACCATCGGCATATTGAGCAACACAACCGCGGCTAATGGAATCAGACCAAAGAGCAGCAAAAACAGCAGTATTTGTCTGCGTAATGTCATTGAACAAGCGGAGAGTGGGGCATGGTCTGATCATAGCACCGACTACAATTCGCACTAAAGCTAGCTTTTAATAAAAACCGTCCTGAACAGGTCTACCTCTTAACCCTTTGACTGCAAGCTCCGCAGTAGTAACTATAATGATCATGATTGGGCCGATACTCGTAGAAAGTAGGGTGCCTGCCAAGGGAATTTCAAATATGATTAGCAAATCTAAAACGCCCGAATGCAGTAGCGTCCCAAGAATAAATAACCAACTGATGATTTGTTTTAATACCAGAGAATGGATTTATGTCGCTAATACGCTTCAATCGGTACGCAGATATCAAGCACCCATTTATTTTCAGGATGTAACGCTGCATCGTTGTAATAGATTTCAAATGGAGGGCGATTCGCAGGCAGGTAGCCACTATTAGGAATCCATTTCTTAAACATATCGCTCCAAGCTTGCATTAGCTCAAAGTTATTCGCTTCGGTATGGAAAATCGCACATTTCCCACCGGGAAGCGTTTGCAGACGAATATCACCAAAGGCTTCGGTGCTGCCTGGTACGGTTAAACAAGCATCTGTACGGCAGCTTTCTGGCGCTGTCACATCAGGATTATCCCAAAAAACTGAGAGGGTTGAACCTGAATCCATAAGCCCTTTAGGTTCAGCCCACTGCATCAATTTACCAAAGGATGCACCTACTTCTGCACCATAGGCTCCAAAGCGACGGATGTAGGCTACGTGATAGTCTGGGAGGTCTTTAATGATTACTTGCATGGCTCAATCTCAAATTTAGGTTGTTTTTGTTCCGCATAGCATAGTATTTTTACCGCCGATCGCCCCTGTAGCAGTTCACATTCTCCAGTATATCTCGCTTTTTCGACGCTTTGTCAGGCGTTGTGGCTGTAATCTTGGGACAAATTTCACAAAAACTACTAGTACTCCAACATTATGTTGATGGAGAGCAAGGCAAAGACATCGGCTAAATATCATTGAGATAATTGCCGAGTTAACGAGGACCAATTCATGCCGTTGATGCGACTACAAAACATTCATCTTAGCTTTGGCGAAACACCGTTGCTGGATGATATTAATTTATCCATAGATAAGGGTGAGCGGATTGCGCTGGTGGGGCGCAATGGTGCGGGAAAATCAACCTTGCTAAAGATCATTGCTGGTGAAATTGCGATTGAAGACGGCAGTATTACCGATACCAATGCACTAAAAATTTCCCGTCTGGAGCAGGAAGTGCCAAGAGGTATGCAAGGTACTGTGGAACAAGTGGTCGCGGATGGTTTGGGGGATATTGGTCGTCACATTGCGGCTTATCATCAGCTAGCGGCTAACTGCGTGACGGAACAAGATATCAATGAGCTGGGCAAGTTACAGGGGAAGATAGAAACAGGTAACGGCTGGGCGCTAGAGCAACAGGTGAGCGCGACAATTTCGTTATTACAATTACAGTTTGATGCTCAGGTAGACAGTCTCTCAGGCGGTATGATGCGGCGCGTTTTACTGGCACGTGCGCTGGTATCCGAACCGGATATTTTATTGCTGGATGAGCCAAGTAATCATCTGGATATCGAATCCATTCAATGGCTGGAAGATTTTTTACTCGGCAGTCACTGCACCTTGATATTCATCACCCATGATCGAGCCTTTCTCCGTCGTCTGGCGACACGGATCGTAGAAATCGACCGAGGCAAACTCACCAGCTGGCCTGGTGACTATGAACTCTACTTAGAGCGCAAACAGGCGGCGCTAGATGCTGAAGAGAAACAGGATTCCGAATTTGACAAAAAACTCGCCAAAGAAGAAGTTTGGATAAGGCAGGGAATAAAGGCTCGACGCACGCGTAACGAAGGCCGCGTACGCGCATTGAAAAAGCTGCGGGTTGAACGCTCAGAAAGACGTTTACAGCCTGGTAAAGCTAAAATCGCGACAAATAAATCGACAGCGACATCAGGAAAAATCATCGTTGAGGCTGAAGATCTAGGTTTTTCGTATAAGGGCAAGCAAGTTTTTTCTGGGTTATCTACAACCCTCTTACGCGGCGATAAAGTCGGTATCATTGGGCCCAATGGCGCGGGAAAATCAACGTTAATTAATTTACTGTTAGGAAAGCTGGAACCCACCGAAGGTAAATTAAAAATCGGTACCAATTTGGATATTGCCTATTTTGATCAGCTACGCGAAAGCCTCGATCCGACACAGACGCCGCAAGAAAATATCGGGGGTGGTTCCGATACCATTACCTTAAATGGTCATCCAAAACACGTCATCAGTTATCTCCAGGATTTCCTATTTTCACCACAGCGTTCTCGTGCACCAATTACCAAACTTTCTGGCGGTGAAAAGAATCGTTTATTATTGGCTAAACTATTTTCCAAGCCAGCGAATTTATTAGTGCTCGATGAGCCTACCAATGACCTTGATGTAGAAACACTAGAGCTGCTGGAGGAGTTATTGGCAGAATATCAGGGCAGTGTATTTTTAGTCAGTCATGATCGGGAGTTTCTTGATCGCGTCGTCACTTCATCACTGGTATTTGATCGCCCTGGCGTAGTGAACGAATACATTGGCGGTTATAGCGAATGGCTCAGGCAAAAACCTGCTGCAATAAAATCCAGCAGCAAAAAAACCACCGCTGTAAAAAAGAAAACTACAGCAAAAAAACTCAGCTTTAACGACCAAAGAGAACTTGATAAATTACCTAAAATAATAGAAAAACTCGAAACAGAGCAAAGCGATATTCACGATCAAATGAATAAGTCTAATTTCTACCAGCAAGATACCAAAAAAGTCTCTGCCACCACTGACAGGCTCGAAAAAATCACAGCCGAG
>CAZUAW010000302.1:0-3073 GCA_964618535.1 uncultured Thiotrichales bacterium | reverse complement strand
TCGCTTAAGATATTGTTTTCACAGGGAGTTGTTTTCACGAGTCTCGTATCGGTGATTACGGGCAAGTGAAAAGAATTTCCTGCGGAATCAATAGATAAGTGAGAACTCGTGTAATTCATGCAATATTCGGGTTAACGGCTTTGTCTCTGGATATTGAGTGAATGTGGCATTTTTAGTGATGAATCAAGCTTGGCTTGTCATTGATAAATGTCGATGAGAATATCTCTTTCTGCGTAATATAGTAGAGGCCAGCCTCTTTGGTTTTATTGTGATTAGCACCTTTTAAGTGCTTGATTTTCATAGAATCTAAGAGTGATTGCGACATGCTTTATGCTTGTTGTCTTAATTTCAGATGTCTTGAATATGTTCTTTTTTGATCGTGCTTTTCGACCTTTCTTTCTCGGTGGCAGTCTCTTTTCTGTTGTTGTCATGGTGCTGTGGTTTGCTAATTATCCACAGCAAATCATGCCGTTTTCCGGTGTTGCTCCGATGTTTTGGCACGCGCATGAAATGGTGTTTGGTTATGCACTGGCTACGGTCACAGGTTTTTTATTGACGGCAGTAATGAATTGGAGCGGTGAGCGGACAGCTTCTGGTAAGCCGTTGGTTATATTACTACTGCTATGGGCGGCGGCACGGCTGGGATACTTGCTGAATTTCCCCATTAATCTGATTGCGATAGCTGACATTGGATTTAACGTTGGACTTTTTTTACTTTTTTTCATTCCGGTTTATCGACAGAAATTATGGGTGCAGATTGGTTTGGCTTCTAAATTTTTCTTGTTGATTATCGCCAATACTCTTTTTTATGCCGGTGTTTTAGGTTGGTGGGAGCATGGTGAGCAGGCTGCGATAATCCTGGGGTTATTTTTGGTGCTGGCGATCAATTTAACGATGATTCGACGTCTGGTTCCTTTCTTCACAGAAAAGGCTTTGAAACTGGCTGAGTTTCGCTCCTCAAAGCTGGTTGATGGCGTGGCTTTGGGTGGGTTTTTAGCGTTAATGCTGGTTGCTGCGTTTACACCTCAAAGCTGGTTGATGGCAGTTATAGCCTTTCCACTGGCGATGCTTCACGCGCTGCGCCTCGTGTGGTGGTATCACCCAGGAATTTGGCAGGTAACGCTCTTGTGGCCATTACATCTATCCTATTTATTTATGATTATTGGCATACTGATGTTCGGCTTTGCGGGGCTAGGCTGGGTTTCTAGTTCTATTGCCATTCATGCGCTAGCTGCAGGGGGGATTGGATTGCTGTGTTCTTCGATGATGGCGCGTATTTCTTTAGGTCATACCAATCGCAACGTCTTTGCGCCACCCAGAGGGGTTGTTTGGGTGTTCGTGTTGCTTGCGCTTACAGCTGTGGTGAGAGTATTTTTCCCGTTAGTGCTCCCTGAGTACTATTTGATTTGGATTGGATTGAGTCAGATTGGCTGGGTCGCTGCGTTTCTGTTGTTAACCGTGCTGTATGTGCCTGTTTTATGGCAGCCAAATTTACCAAAGCATCCCGGGTTGGAGCGTTGAACTTAGATTTTTAATCGCTCAGTTATCAATCACTCAGTTATCAATCGTAATAACACGAATCATATCGGTGCCACCTCTACGCTGACTGTGACCAGCGGTGATAATGAGAGTATCTCCTTTTTGAGCATAACCTGCTTCAACCACGGATTTAATTGCGAAACTGATTCTCTCATCATCTTTAATGTCGATGTCATAGAGCAATGGCTCTACACCCCAGTTCATGCTCAAACGCCGTGCATATTCTTCTTTGCTGGTGATGGCGATAATGGGGCAATCGGGACGGTGTTTGGAGATTAGTCGCGAGGTAAAACCGGTTTCGGTTAAGCTTACAATCGCTGCTGGGTTTAATTTTTTAGCCATACCAGCAACGGAATCGGCAACCGCCTCGGTCACAACATTGCTGCTGTGAAACGGAATGGTTTGCAAATACCCGTATTCATCCAGACATGCTTCCGCTGTCAGTGCCAGTTGATGCATTATTTCGATGGCAGTGACCGGATATCTACCAGCCGCAGTTTCGCCAGAGAGCATAATTGCCGAGGTGCCATCTAACACGGCGTTGGCAACATCGCTTGCTTCTGCGCGAGTAGGGCGGGGATTAAACTCCATGGATGCGAGCATTTGAGTCGCTGTAATCACTGGCTTTCCTGCCATAACGGTGCTGCGGATCATTCTTTTTTGCATGCCAGGGACTTCACCAAACGGTAGCTCTACGCCAAGATCTCCACGCGCTACCATCACACCATCGGAGGCAGCGACAATTTCATCCAGATTGGCGATACCCGCACGGTTTTCAATTTTGGCGATAATGGGGGTATTAACGCCAAAATCTTTTAGCACTTGACGAATGTGCTGAATATCTTCACCGCTCTGAATAAAAGACGAGGCAATGTAATCCACCTCATTTTCTGCTGCAAATTTCATTTCTGCGATGAGATCATCGCGAGTTTCCGGTCCCACAGCGGTCATTGAAAGGCGGGTGTTGGGTAAATTAACCCCTTTGTTATCTTTGAGAATACCACCGTGTTTGACCTTGCAAAATATGTCGTGGTGATCGATTTTTTCGACACTTAGTTCTATGGCGCCATCGTCCAGCAAAATCATATCGCCAACAGAGACTTCAGCCGCTAGCTTGGCGTAAGAAACAGATACGCCGGTTTGATCCCCAATTCTCTTAACTGTACTGAGACAAAAATCATCACCACGGGATAAATCAATGTGGCTTGAATTGAGCTTTCCAGTACGTATTTCGATACCACGTGTATCAATCATAATAGCAATACGACGGCCGCATTGGGATGCTGCCTCACGGACGTGGGCTAATGTTTGCTTGTGCTGTGTGTAATCACCGTGAGAGAGATTAAGACGCGCAACATTCATGCCTGCCTCAATCATTTGAACTAAAGTTGGATGGTTATCGCAAGCGGGTCCAATCGTGGCAATGATTTTGGTATGACGAAATTTTTTTTGTAGTGGCATGGGGCTTGGGTGGTTTTAAGAATTGTCGGCAATTCTACGGTCTTTTTGTCGTAAGCTAAAATTTAATTGCTAG
>CAZUAW010000301.1:0-3092 GCA_964618535.1 uncultured Thiotrichales bacterium | reverse complement strand
ATCGCTGCCTGGTCGGATGAATCGCATGTAATCGTGAGCCGGCAGGGCTATCGGCAACGCTTTGCGGCGGTGGCGAAAATTTTATCGCCAGTGCTTGATTTGCGAGTACCTGAGGCGAGTTTTTATTTGTGGCCAAAAGTCCCTATCAGCGACGAGTCATTTGCGTACAGATTACAGGCAGAACAAAATGTCACTGTATTGCCGGGCAGTTACTTGTCTCGCGAGCATAACGGCATTAATCCAGGCAGCGGTTACATCCGCATGGCGCTGGTTGCCGAGCTGGATGAATGCATCAGCGCCGCCGAACGTATTCGTGATCTGTTAGTATCCCTTTAATTTTTCGAACCTAGGAGTCCCCAGTGAGTGACCTGCAATCCATTATAGATAGCGCTTTTGAAATGCGCGCCGAGATTACCCCCCGTAACGTCGAGCCACAGTTAAAAGAAGCCGTGATGGAGGCGATGAATAATCTCGACTCTGGCGCAATGCGGGTTGCCGAAAAAATTGATGGCGATTGGGTGGTCAATGAATGGCTAAAAAAAGCGGTACTGCTGAATTTTCGGATTCACGATAATGAGTTCATTAAGGGTGGCTTTACCAACTATTACGATAAAGTCCCATCCAAATTTGCTGACAAGAGCTCCAAGGATTTCCGTGAAGAAGGTGTTCGTGTTGTGCCTCCCGCAGCGGCTCGACATGGTTCTTATATCGCGCCGAGCGTTGTGTTGATGCCTTCTTACGTCAATATTGGTGCGTATGTTGATTCTGGAACAATGGTCGATACTTGGGCAACGGTTGGCTCCTGCGCGCAGATTGGTAAAAACGTGCATCTCTCTGGCGGCGTTGGCATTGGTGGCGTATTGGAACCTTTACAGGCTGCACCAACCATAATCGAAGATAACTGCTTTATCGGCGCACGCTCGGAAGTGGTTGAAGGCGTGATTGTTGAAGAAGGCGCGGTCATTTCAATGGGCGTTTACATAGGTCAAAGCACCAAGATTTATGATCGCGAAAAAGATGAGGTTTCTTACGGACGCGTGCCTGCGGGGTCCGTAGTTGTCTCCGGCAATCTGCCTTCCAAAGATGGTAAATACAGCCTCTATTGCGCAGTCATCGTGAAAAAAGTCGATGCAAAAACCCTTAGCAAAGTTGGCATTAACGCCTTGCTCAGAGATATTTAAGCGCCTCGATGACAACGCTCTACGGTATTCCTAACTGCGACACGATCCGCAAAGCAAAACGCTGGTTGCAAGATAATCAGGTGGAATTTCAATTCCACGATTTTCGCAAAGACGGGCTGGATAAAGCGCAGCTGCAAGCTTGGGTAGAAGAACTCGGCTGGGAAGTGCTGCTGAACAAGCGCGGCACAACCTGGCGCAAAGTCTCGGATGAGCAAAAGGCTAAGATAGACAAAGACTCTGCTATCGAGCTACTACTGGCAGAACCTGCAATGATCAAGCGCCCTGTTTTAGACTTGGGTGCGCGACGCGTTGTTGGGTTTCAGGCAGACGAATACGAGGCGCACTTTAAATGAATCTTGATACTGCGACCATTGATTTAGCCATAGACTTGGTTTCACGTGACTCGGTAACGCCAGATGACAAAGGCTGTCAGGATTTGCTCATTTCTCGGCTGGAGCCTTTGGGTTTTAAGACCGAAAAAATGCGCTTTGGTGAGGTGGATAATCTGTGGATTCGGCGTGGCGATTCAAGTCCACTATTTTGCTTTGCTGGACATACAGACGTCGTTCCGACTGGGCCGGTTGCCGATTGGGACAGCGGCCCTTTCAAACCAGAAATCCGCGATGGCATGCTCTACGGGCGTGGCACTGCCGACATGAAAGGCAGCGTTGCGGCGATGACCATTGCCGTTGAAGCATTTTTAAAAACCAGTCCAGACTTCCCGGGATCAATCGCATTTTTAATCACCAGCGATGAAGAAGGTCCATCAACAGAAGGTACGATCAAAGTCATCGAAACACTGGAAGCGCGCGGTGAAAAAATTGATTATTGTCTGGTTGGAGAGCCATCCAGCACCAACAAAGTGGGCGATGTGATTAAAAATGGTCGCCGCGGCTCACTTGGCGCAAAGCTCACCGTCCTAGGTAAACAAGGGCATGTTGCCTATCCGCATCTAGCGAAAAATCCCATCCATAGCGCAATGGCCGCGCTGGCGGAGCTGGCTCAAACCGAATGGGATCAAGGCAACGAATTCTTCCCGCCGACAACTTTCCAGATATCCAATATCAATTCCGGCACCGGTGCGACCAATGTCATTCCCGGCGATATGGAAGTGATTTTTAATTTTCGATTTTCTACCGAGCTGACAGAAGAAATTATCCGCGAACGTGCAGAGGCAATACTGGATCGGCACGGCGTTGACTATGACCTCCAATGGATACTTTCCGGACATCCCTTCCTGACTCCGGTCGGCACACTGGTTTCCTCAATCAGCGATGCAATCTCCAGTGTTATGGGTGCCAAAACTGAGCTTTCCACCGCAGGCGGCACATCCGATGGCCGCTTTATCGCTCCCACCGGTGCAGAAGTAGTTGAAATCGGCCCAGTGAATGCGACGATTCACCAAGTTAACGAATGTGTAAGTGTTGAGGATTTAACCCAGCTGACACAGATTTATATCAAAACGCTGGAGAATATTTTTAGTCATTGAATTTCTTACTGCGTAGCTGATGCAATATCGGGAATTTCAATACCGATTTGTAAAACAATTGATTGAATAACCGTCGAACTAATGCCTGAGTTTTGGCTCTGGGCAATTGGCACATCCACATTATTGAATGAACCCACAATTGAATTAACACTGTCACCAGTTTCGGAAATATCAACCCGTGAACCACTAATGCTTGAGGTAATCTGGTTTCCAGCAACAACTTGGACTAGTTGATCTGATGCTACAACCGTTGTTTGTTTAAGTTCTAGTTCACCATCTGCTGACTGAACCACATTGGCAATTGCGGTTGATTCCAAGTTTGGGATTTCAATCGCTCCAACAGTATCAAGTCCGTCAAGCGGCACCTCACCCACAGCACCAAGAGGTACTTCTCCCAGATCATCTAGCGGAATATTGCCGAT
>CAZUAW010000300.1:0-3106 GCA_964618535.1 uncultured Thiotrichales bacterium | reverse complement strand
AATCTAACCCGCACTCGCCCACAGCAATGGGTTGTTCGGTAGCGATCAGTGCTTCGAGCTCGATGAGATGTTCTGGACGATGTGATTCCATGAACATCGGATGCAGACCAAAAGCGGGGGCAACGGTTGGATAACGAGACGCCAACTTTATGAGCTCCGACCAGGACGCTGCGGTAATCGCGGGAGAAACAATCTGTCTAACATGATTATTAAACGCCAACGCCAACACGGCATCGCGATCTGCCGTGAAAGCCGCCGCGTCTAAATGGCAATGTGTGTCGATTAGCTCCATAGACTTTCACCGAGTATTCCCCTTTCGGTAGATTGACATTAAATAGATATTTCGTCACGCTCCGCACCAATTTAAGAAAATGCTAAATTACTAATGAGCGAAACAGCAAAACAAGCGGAAGGTAGCATCGAGGTCAAAACGACGACCTGTTATATGTGTGCCTGCCGTTGCGGCATTAAAGTGACGCTAAAAGATGGCGAAGTTCGCTATATCGAAGGCAATAAAAATCACCCGCTAAATAAAGGCGTGCTTTGTGCCAAAGGCGCATCGGGGATTATGAAACAGTATTCCCCCGGCAGGCTCACCAAGCCGCTGCTTCGTAAGCAAGGCTCCGAGCGTGGCGCGGGAGAATTCGAAGAAATCTCCTGGGACAAAGCTTTCGGCCTGATGGAAGAGCGCCTCGGCAAAATTCGCGCTGAAGATCCCAAAAAGTTCGCCATCTTCACCGGTCGCGATCAAATGCAGGCGCTAACAGGTTTGTTTGCCAAACAATTTGGTACGCCTAACTATGCAGCGCACGGTGGTTTTTGCTCAGTCAACATGGCTGCGGGCATGATCTACACCATCCTTCTGGGAGTTCGGCGGGCCAGACCTGGAACGCTCCAAGCTGTTCTTTATGATTGGCACAGCAGAAGATCACCACTCCAATCCGATGAAAGTGGAGCTGGCAAAATTCAAGCGCAACGGCGGACGCTTTATTTCGATCAATCCGGTACGTACCGGTTATTCTGCAATTGCTGATGAATGGGTGCCGATTAAGCCTGGTACCGATGGTGCGCTATTTTTGGCCATCATTCATGAGCTGATTAAGCTCGGTCTCTATGATCGCGACTTTCTGGTTCGCTACACTAACTCTGCTGAGCTGGTGAATATGGACGAAGCCAGCTCCGAGCATGGCATGTTCGTACGCTTTGAAGTACCAGAAGAAGAAGGCTGTTTCGATCCACAAAACAAGCTCTGGTGGGATCGTGATCTCGACAAACCTATCTCTACGCATACCGAAGGTGTTGATCCTTTCCTGATGGGTGAGTTCGAGCTGTCGGATGGCACCAAGGTCAAGCCCGCTTTCCAGTTATTAAAACCTCGGTCACCCCGAACGCGCCTGGCGCTCCGCTGCAATGTGGCGTACCTCCTGGTTATCGAGAGAAGTGATCGCCTTACCGATCACAATGCTATTGATAGCTGCATACGGCGCAGCGCACTATCTGGAACTCACCGAGCCATTATTTCAGATGTCGGGTGGCATAGCGGTAGATTTAACCCTTTTGATAGGTCTCGCTGCAACCATTGCCACTTTTGCGCTGTTCGTTTGCACCGGCATGATTTACGCGTGCATTAAATTCCTACAAGAATGGCACAGCCCGCTGACCGTGATTAATTACACACTATTGGGCACCGCTTCCGGCTTCACCTTGGCAACCGCATTATCCGCGTGGATGAAAACAGGATTAACCGGATTCTATGCAGGTTGGGCGCTGATCATCACCGTACTGGCATTGATATTTCGTCTCGCATCACTGCGAAGAAATCGTCGCCTGCGGCCTAAATCAACTCCCCAAACCGCCATTGGCGTAAGGCATTCAAAGATCCAGCAAAAATCAATGGGCGCAATGGGCGGAACCTTTAACACCCGCGAGTATTTTCACGGCAAAAAAGAAAGCTTTGTCAAAAGCACCAAAATGATTTTTCTGGTGCTGGTGTTTTTAGTCCCAATGATTTTACTCGGCATGACATTCTCCAGCCCCATCTACCTCATTCCTGCCATCGCTTTCGCCATTCAATATCTGGGCTTGCTCGCAGAGCGCTGGTACTTCTTTGCCGATGCCAAGCACCCGCAAAATATCTACTATCAAAGTATTGGCTAGCCCCTTTCTAGAATCTTAGAATCTCAATAGATATGATACACTCATAAATACACATTGATAGGTGTATTTATGAGAACCAATATTGTTTTAGATGAAGAGTTGGTCAAAGAGGCGTTTGCACTCACGGACATAAAGACCAAGCGTGATCTGGTATATCAGGCATTAACTGAATTTGTAGATAATCGTAAGCGCCTGAATTTACAAGACCTAAAAGGAATTGGCGGTATCCATACCGACTATGATCATAAAGCACTACGCGCTCGAAAAAACTGATGTATCTGGTTGATACATCAGTCTGGCTGGACTACATCAACGGGCGTGATTGTGAGCATGTTCAATTTCTGGACAATATACTCAATAATCCGTTTGCAGTCGGGTTGAATGAACTCATCTATATGGAGATTCTTCAAGGCGCGAAAAATCAAAAAACGTTTGATCAATTCAATACATATTTCTCAAGTCAGTCCTTTTATACTTTTAAACATACCAACAATGCTCACGCAGCGGCAGCCCAAATTTTTTTTAATTGCCGACGGCAAGGCATCACAGTGAGATCATCCATTGATTGCTTAATCGCCCAATGTGCCATCGAGAATAAAGTAACTCTTCTGCATAACGATCGGGATTTTGTACAAATTGCAACAGTGCTTCCGTCACTACAAAGTCAGCATTTTTTATAGCGAGTTGTCATGGATTTTAATCCTAGCGATAAATAACTGAGTGACAGTAGCCACCAGATATTGAGGCTGCCTCCGCCGGTTTTTTTATTGTTCATTTCACCACTATTTTCCGTCATTTTTTCATTTGAATCAGATTTCACTTTGGGATTGTTTTGACGCAGCCATTGGTAGCCTTTTTGGAGGCTGTCGCGTGCCAGGTTTTGACTTTCTTGATCACCGGCGGGGCAGAGAATCGAGAATAAACAAACATCCAGGGTATGGTCTGCTTC
>CAZUAW010000299.1:0-3130 GCA_964618535.1 uncultured Thiotrichales bacterium | reverse complement strand
CTGAGGTTGGGAACTCACCCTGTGTGGCGTGGTAACAGGCGATGGTGTTTATTTGCGGGAATTGATCCCAGTTTTTAATGTGTCGTATCGCTTGATTTTCAGCGCGGTGGCGTTGCTCCGACAGGATAGATTCTCTTGCTGATTTGAGGGATCGGCGTAGTGCCGAGAGATCTTGTGAATTTGACATGTTTAGGCGGCAGCTTTAGCCCGAATATTGCATGAATTCATGCAATATTCGGGGCAGGGCGGCAACAAGACCTGAAAAAAAATAAATGGGTGACTCCATCGCACCGCTGCGGCGTTCGACCTTGAACCAAAAGGTTCAAGTGGGGTTCCTGTCGAAACCTTTAGGCCTCCCGTCAATGCGGTAACGCACACCAGTTTCGAAACCAGATCCCCGGGGTTAAAATTAGGCTCAAGGATAATACCCGGCTACTGGCGCATGCCACAGAGGCACCCATATCTGGAAACTTAGATCATCTTTAAATAGGTGACTTAAGTTTAAAATTCCATTTGCTGCAAATTTTGCAGACTGCTTTCAATTTTCTCCTGCATCGCTTCTACGCGTTTGGAGATGGCGGTATTTTCACCACCAAAATCTTCTTTTTGTTGCAATAGTTCGTGGGTGAGATTCAAAGCTGCCATCATGGCAATTTGATCCGGCCCAATGACTTTGCCAGAATTTTTGACTTCCAGCATACGACTATTGAGTAAGCTGGCGGCTGCTAAAAGTGCTTCTTCCTCACCTTCTTTACAGGCAACTCGAAATTCCTTGTCGAGTATCTTAACCGCAACCGGAACAGTTTCATCCGCCATTTAGCTGGTCTCCATAGCCTTTAAGCGGCTGATCATCGCTTCGACCTGGTTTCTGACCTTATCGCGATTTGAAAGTAACTGACCACGCTCAGAAACCAGTACTGAATTTTCATCGCGCAGATGAGAATTCTCTTTTTTAAGCGTATCGCAAGCACCGAGTAAGTCATTGAGACGGTTCTCTAATTTAGAAATAGCGGTGTCTGCTGAATTGGTTTTGTTTTCGATCATGTCTTGATACTAGGCTGACAACGTTGAACCGTCAAATTGAATTTATTGATATTGCGACGCATTAGGTCATAGATCAGATTGAGACAGTTTGTTGAACGTATTAAGGTGGGGAGATGAATTTACCCACACACAGTAAAATATCGGCGTGTTTAAGTCAGAGCAACGCTGTACACTCAGCGTCTGAGACGCATGGTTTGCTTTGCGCGTTACTGGCACAAGATGTATCGGGCGGTGTCGACCAGTTTCTGCGAATGTTGTTTGGTGATACCGCAAATCAGGATCAAGGCAATGCTGAGCTGGTAAATTTGTATCAGGAAACGCTCAAACAGTTGCAGGATCCATTACTTGGTTTGGTGCTGTTGTTACCCGATGAAGAGGCGTTATTGAAAGATAGAATAGAGGCGGCAAGTCAATGGGCTGGTGGCTTTTTAATAGGCTGGCTCAAAACGGATCAAAGTGAACGTCAGCAACTCCCCGAGGAAGTCACTGAGTTTATTGATGACTGTAAAGTGCTGGCAACAACCGAGTTTCAAACAGATGCAGATGATTCCGATGATGAAGCGATTTACGCTGAGTTAGTGGAGTATCTGCGCATGGGCGCACTGTTAGTGCAAGAGGAAATGCAGCCAATCAAGGCCGCTCCACAAATACATTGAACCCTTAAGGCATGACCACAAAACGACCTCCACAATCAGAACTGAATCGCCGTCGTCGCTTATTGATGGATATGATGGGCGATAACGCCATTGCCATTATTCCTGCGGCACCCGTTCATATTCGCAATCGCGATGTGCATTATCCCTATCGTCAGGATAGTGATTTTATGTATCTGACGGATTTTCTGGAACCTGAAGCAGTGGCGGTATTTATTCCCGGTCGCGAGCAGGGCGAGTTCATTTTGTTTTGCCGTGAGCGTGATGAGGCAAAAGAAATCTGGGATGGTTGGCGCGTTGGTCAGGAAGGCGCTGTCAGTGATTTTGGCGCTGATGATGCGTTTCCTATCGAAGATATTGATGACATTCTGCCAGGCCTGCTCGAACGCCAAAGCCGTGTTTACTACACCATGGGCAAGCACGCAGAGTTTGATGCGCAGCTCATGGGCTGGGTGAATGATTTGCGCAGAAAGAGTCGAGTCGGCCGCGCTGCGCCTTATCAGTTTATTGATCTTGAATATCTGGTGCATGATATGCGCTTGTTCAAGTCACGCTCAGAAGTGGCGTTAATGCGCAAAGCAGCAGCGGTCACTGTTGCGGCGCACAAACGAGCTATGCGCGTTTGTCAGCCGGGCATGCATGAGCATACGATTGAAGCAGAATTGCTGCATACGTTTAGAGTTGCAGATACAGAACCCGCCTATCCGTCGATTGTCGGTGGTGGTATTAATGGTTGTATTCTTCACTATATCGATAATTGCTCTGTGCTCAATGATGGCGATTTATTGTTGATCGACGCAGGTGCGGAATACAGCGGTTATGCCAGTGATGTAACGCGTACTTTTCCGGTGAATGGAAAATTTAGCAGCGCGCAAAAAGAAATTTATGAAGTGGTTTTAAAAGCCCAGGAAGCGGCGATTAAAAAAGCGATTCCTGGCAATCACTGGAATGAGCCACATGAGGCTGCGGTTAAAGAGCTGGCGCAAGGCATGGCTGATATCGGTTTGCTCAATGGTGACGCCTCCCAGCTGATTGAAGATGGTCATTACAAAAAGTTTTTCATGCACAAAACCGGTCACTGGCTGGGCATGGATGTGCACGATGTGGGTGATTATAAAGTCGATGATGAATGGCGCGTGCTGGAACCGGGAATGGTTTTGACGGTAGAACCAGGTTTATATATGCCGCCGCATTCTAGCGATATTGATGATCGTTGGAAGCACATTGGTATTCGCATTGAAGATGATGTGTTGATCACCAAAGATGGCAATTCTGTACTCACCGATGCGCTACCCAGAAAAGTAGATGACATCGAAGCGCTGATGGCTGGTTAGTACACCGACCACATTAAAATGACGGATAAGCGCAAACCAACGTGTTCAGAACAAGGCATTGCTGAGAAGCCATGGTTGTTCCATGTCGAGCAGCAATAA
>CAZUAW010000298.1:0-3132 GCA_964618535.1 uncultured Thiotrichales bacterium | reverse complement strand
CGCTTTTAAGGAACGAAAAAGTCGAGCATTTAGCGAGAGGGCTTGCCCCGGGGATGTTTAATTACTCTTTTGGCATTTTTAAAAGCCTAAGCTTTTCCCTGTAACTGCTCAACGACGGCCTCATTTTCCAAGGTAGAAATATCCTGTGTAATCTCTTCATCGTTTGCGATATTGCGTAGTAATCTGCGCATGATTTTTCCGGAGCGGGTTTTAGGTAAGCCTTCGGAAAATCGAATATCGTCAGGTTTGGCGATAGCACCAATTTCTTTGGCAACCCAGTCGCGTAGTTCTGCGACCATTGCTTTGGCTTCGTCTCCGACAGGGCGATCGCCTTTGCAAATAACAAAAGCGACAATGGCTTCACCTTTAATTTCATGTTTTTTGCCGACTACGGCAGCTTCGGCGACGCGTTCATGTGCGACTAATGCAGACTCTACTTCCATGGTGCCGAGTCGGTGACCGGATACATTTAAGACATCGTCGATACGCCCCATAATCCAAAAACAGCCATCTTCGTCGCGACGTGCGCTGTCACCGGCGAGATAGTATTTGCCATCAAACATTGGCCAGTAGGTATCGATATAGCGTTGATCATCGCCCCAGATGGTGCGCAGCATGGAAGGCCAGGGCTTTTTAATCACCAGATAGCCGCCAGCGTTATCCGGGACGCTATTGCCTTGTTCATCGACAACATCCATATCAATACCAGGCAGTGCATGGGTGCAGGAGCCGGGCTTGATGGTGGTTGCGCCGGGTAGCGGAGCGATCATATGAGCGCCGGTTTCGGTTTGCCACCAGGTATCTACAATCGGGCAGTTCTCTTTGCCGATGACGCGGTGATACCACATCCAGGCTTCAGGATTGATCGGCTCGCCGACGGTGCCGAGCAGGCGTAATTTTGATAGGTCATAGCTGTTGGGTATTTCATCGCCGAGGCGCATCAAGGCGCGAATGGCAGTGGGTGCGGTGTAGAAAATAGTGACGCCATGATCTTCGCAGATTTTCCAGAAACGTCCGCCATCAGGGTAGGTGGGTGCGCCTTCATAGATGACCTCGGTTGCGCCAATGGCTAATGGGCCAAAGGCAACGTAGGTGTGTCCGGTAATCCAGCCGACATCGGCGGTACACCAGAAAACATCCTCATCCTGCATATCAAACACCCATTGATTGGTGACAATTGCATTCAGCAGATAGCCGCCGGTGGAATGCTGGATGCCTTTAGGTTTGCCCGTAGAGCCAGAGGTATAGAGTAAAAATAAGGGGTGCTCAGAATCGACCCACTCAGGTTCGCATTGATCCGCCTGATCGCTGACGGCATCGTGCCACCAGATGTCGCGCCCATCCTGCATATTGATATCGTGTTTTGTGCGTTGCAGGACGATGATTTTTTCAACGCTGTCGCAGCCATCGGCGACCGCATCATCCGCTGCCTGCTTGAGTTCGACGATTTTGCCACCGCGATGCGCGCCGTCGGCAGTGATCACCATTTTGGCTCCGGCATCTTTAATCCGGTCGCTCATTGCTTGAGCAGAAAAGCCACCAAACACCACCGAATGTATCGCGCCGATTCGCGCACAAGCCTGCATTGCAATCACCGCTTCTGGCGTCATCGGCATATAGATAATAACGCGATCACCCATGCCAACACCTTGTGCCTTAAGCGCATTGGCAAAGCGGCAAACATCCACGTGTAATTCTTTATAAGTGAGCGTGCGGGTATCGCCCTGCTCACCCTCAAAAATCAGCGCTGCTTTATCACCGCGTTTTTCCAGGTGTCGATCCAGACAATTGTAGGAAAGGTTCAGCTTGCCATCGGTAAACCAGCGATAGTGCGGTGCATTGGAGTCATCCAAAACCGTGGTAAAGGGGGTTTGCCAGTCGATTTTTTGCTTTGCTAGATCCGCCCAAAAACCAACGTGATCAGCGGCGGCTGCGGCATTCAGTTCGGCCAGCTTCTCTGCGTTGATATGAGCATGTTTGGCAAATGACGCAGTGGGTTCAAAGGTGCGCGTCTCTTGTAAAACGGAGTCAATATTTTTGCTCATGGGGTTCTCCTTAAATGTCTATGCGGTCTTGGGTGAGTAATGTAGTTTTACGCTGCTTGTTGGGGATGTGCAAAGCGATTGGTTAGCCGGTTTTCGACCTGCTATCGCATTGCGCTAAAATTCTCTGCAACTTAACCAACCCCAGTTTACGAGTGTAGTCGATATTGCGCTGTGGAATAGTTTCCGGGTGCGGGTAACTTGCCAGCGCTTTTTCCAGACTTGTCTCGCGCAGCAAATGCAACATAGGGAAAGGCGAGCGATTAGTGTAATGACTCGCATCATCAGCATCCACCCCTTGAAACTGGTAATCAGGATGAAAGCTTGCGAGTTGAAAAATACCTTCATACCCTTGTTCGTGCATTAACGTGGTCGCAAGTTCCAAAAAATCCAGATAATCATCAAAATCAATCAGACCATTGGGATAAATATGCAACACGGTTTCGATCTTAGACTCTGAATCTAGTTGCTCGCAGGACAGCATCAAGGCTTCAAGTTGAAGCGCTAAATCCGCATCTTGTGTGACGGAAAAGTGAATGCTTCCACGATCCCGCTCTTTTTTAGCAAACGGGCATATACGATGCCCAATAACAAAGCTGTCCAGCCAGTTCTTAGTCGTATTAATTATCAATTCATTGCTAAGCATGGCTTCAACAAAAATAAATTTCCCGATGAGAATCAGGGTGTCATTTTAACACCTATAATCCCCCAAGATTCACAGGATGTGGGACTTTAGTCCCACCAGTTCTCTTGAGTGAGATAGCTTCCTAAAACCTAGAATGATGCGGCACGAAGCCGATCATTCGCGCTATCAATCGTTGCATCGTTTTGGCACTCCTTTGGTAGACGTTGGCATGTCGTTCCTCCAATGCACCCATAGAATCATTACCCAGCCACCCCGTGCTGAAGAAAACCAAAAGATTAAATTTACGATTCTTAACGCCATAACGGAACTATTTCACAGAAGCTTGTAAGCAAACCGCGCAAGATAAGAGTAATCGAAAAAGGAATAAGTATTGGAACAACTCACCGATCTAAAAGCCATCCTGCATTCCAAGCGGGCGAATATCTACTACCTGGAAAAATGCCG
>CAZUAW010000297.1:0-3138 GCA_964618535.1 uncultured Thiotrichales bacterium | reverse complement strand
TTAAGAGGCTGCAACGGAAATTGTCTATGAAGCACTCTGTAACTAAATTATCTTTGGCTAAAAAAATCCTGATTGTCATCACCAGTTTGATTTTAATCAGTTGTAGCAATTCTGATCCTGTTGCATCTGTCCTTGAGCAAGAACAGGAACCGGTTGTCGAAGACGATGCTCAATGTCAGCCTATATCTCTCAACGGCGTAGATGCAAAAATAGAATTGCGCAGAATTGTTCCTTCAATTTCTTTAAATCAACCCATCACTATGATTCAGGCACCCGATAATGATGAGCGTTGGTATGTCGCCGAAAGGCAAGGCTTAATTCATCGTTTTTCAATTGATGATCCTGCCAGGACTGAACTCGGAGATCTCAGTGATCGAGTTGGCTCATCCGGGCTAGAACAAGGTTTACTTGGCATTGAATTTCACCCAAATTATCCGATTGTTAGAGAATTGTTTGTCTCTTATACCGATGTTGAAGGTAACTCAGTAATTTCCAAATTTGAACTTGATACGGATGAAAAATTAAAACTCGATTCAGAAAGTATCATTCTTACTCAGCAACAGCCGTTTAGTAATCACAATGGCGGTTGGATTGCGTTTGGTCCCGATGGCTATTTATACATTGGCTTTGGTGACGGTGGTGACGGTGGTGATCCGCAGAATAATGCGCAAAATCCCAGTAACTGGCTTGGCGCAATGTTGCGTATTGATGTGCGCCAGTCGCCTTATATGATTCCTGAAGATAATCCATTTTCATCCAACACTGCTTGCGGGCTAGATTCACCTTGTCCTGAAATTTGGGCGTGGGGCTTACGTAACCCCTGGCGTTGGAGTTTTGATCGTGAAACCGGAAAGCTCTGGGCTGGCGATGTGGGGCAAAATCAGTGGGAAGAAATCAGTCTGCTCGAAGCGGGCAAAAATTATGGCTGGCGCTGCTATGAAGGCAATCATGATTTTAACTTAATGGGGTGTAATGAACGTGCTAGCTACCAGTTTCCGGTAGCAGAATATTCTCATGAGGAAGGTCGTTCGGTGACGGGCGGCTATGTCTACCGTGGTGATGATATTCCTCTATTACAAGGACAATACTTATATGCAGATTTTCTTAGCGGAAATATTTGGGGTGTGGATGTAGAGCAGCAGAATTCATCGGCTGTTCGCTTGATCGATAATAGTGGATTGAATATTGCCAGTTTTGCAGAATCACGACAGAAAGAGCTTTTTCTAATTGATTTTAATGGTGGTATTTATCAGCTACGCAATTGTAAAAAGTAGCAGGCTGTCGATTAGGGTTTGCACTGGTTTCTGAAGGTTTTTCTATTGACTACTTTTCTATTCACTAAATGGGTGCGCCTGAATATTCAATCTCTGTTTAATGGCTGAAATGGTTTTTAGCAGAAAAAATGAGTTTTCACCTTGTGTTTTTCCCTCAAAGCCATTGGCTAGTTTTTTAGGTAAAATATCGGTTAGTTCCCTTAGCTGTTTTGTGTTTGATAAATTTTCTGTAATGCTATTTTTGAGCGAACCTTTCTCAATCAGCTGATTGTCATAAAAATGTATATCAAAAGCATGTCCCTGTGTGTCTATGTTGCTGTAGTGGCGTGACAGCAGCACGATCATTTCTTTGCCAGGGTCTTCATCGAGATTATAGAAACCAATCGCTTCAATTTTAAGCTCTCCTCCATCAGGATGATAGCTGTCGATGAGGACGCGTTGTGCTGTATCCCTGTGATCTAAAAAGGCAATCACTCGTTGGCAATCTCTACGCGTGTTTTCCAGGCAAGGTGAGGTGGTGCCATCGTAAAAGCGAAAGGTAGCCTCGGTTTGCAGAAACTTATAAGTAAAGCTTGGATGTTCTGTTTCTTGTGCGTCGTTAATGAGCAGGTCACCCACTCGGAGGGAGTCTTTTTCCCCAGAGTAGACGTTAGTGCACGCCAAACTCAGGTAGATGAGCCTTAAGATCATTTGGGCGACAGGATTGCGAGTCATGCGACAGTTAAAGCATCTTCGCTTGTAAATAGAGCCAGTGCGGTCTGGAAGTGTTGTTGTCTGTCTTTAGCGGAAAAGGTGCTGCCTTGAATCTGTTTGGTAATGTCGGTGACGATCTTTAAATTAACCTGTAAGGATTTATCTTCACCTTTGTCAGCATACAGAAACAGCTTTTTTTCTAACCAGAAATGTACCGCAGAGCGAAGCGCAATTTTGGGTTGCCCCAGTTGTTCAGGCGTTGCTTCAAAGTCAATCCCTTCTTCTGGCCAGTAGATCTCATGGTCACGGGTAAACTGCCGATAATTGTAGCGGCCGGTAACCATCATTAATCCCCTGCCACGGAATCGCCAGCCGTCTCCTTTACGCGTATTTCCCAATTTGTAAAATCGGTTTCTGTATTGATCGTCGTAGGCAATGTTAGCTATTTTTTCCTGGTCAGCGGGGTGCTCGCTATTACGGCCATGTTTTTCTGCCCACTCGGGATGGCGTTTAAATACTGGAAAGACTCTTTGTAGCGTTTCTGCTCGATAGTTGAGGTTTTCTTCCAGACTCATCCATGGTCCTGCTTCCTGACGAACCTGTGCAAAAAAATGAGATTGTCGAACGGAAGTATCGAGCTTATATTTCCCAAGGTTTTGATTAATTTCCTCTATAATCGCGTCAATTTTTGATGGCGAAGACCGGTTAAATAGTTTTGCCAGGGTTGAGGCCTGTAGGGGCAATGAATGCTGGGTCTCGGAGGTTAAAGATTCATTCTGATGGATAAATAAGGGGTGAGATACTTTGGACTCTTCTTCAAAAATCAGAGGAGGCGCTGTGGGAGGCTCAATAGGCGCGCTGGATTCAACTTGGGTAGTCTGTCCAGTGGGAAGGTTTTCTGAGCTATTGCTTTTTATTTCAGGGGCAGGAGTTTTGGGGGAGTGCTGCGGTTGCGGTTCTGGTGTTGGCGTGCGTTTTTTTGAAAAGACGCTACCCAAAAAGGCAAGTACTTTTAGCAGCAGGTTGTTTAAGGAGTCCATTTCAGTCAACTCGTTGAGTCATCTCAATTTGTACCTGTTAATAGTATCATTTTTCGGCTAGCCAGTATTCCTTCCGAATTCAAAACGTTGCATCTGTACTGACACACTGTGCGTAGCGAACGGGTTACTAA
>CAZUAW010000296.1:1733-3153 GCA_964618535.1 uncultured Thiotrichales bacterium | reverse complement strand
TCTTACAACTGACAACCTGTGGTTTTGGGCCTTCGCCAACGGTGCTCCAGAGGTTCTTTTCAAATTCATGCGGATTTTTTGCGATCAGGCTATTGGCTGCCTTCAGAATTTGATTGGTTGAGCGATAGTTTTGTTCCAGCTTGATGACTTTGAGCATTGGGAAGTCATTTGCCAGTAAGCTGAGGTTTTCGGGTTGCGCGCCACGCCAGGCATAGATCGACTGATCATCGTCGCCTACAGCGGTGAATCTGCCTTCTACGCCTGCCAGTAGTTTGATTAGCTCGTATTGGCAGGCGTTGGTGTCCTGATACTCGTCGATCAGCAAATAGCGAATCCGGTTTTGCCATTTTTCGCGAATCTCGGGCTGACTTTGTAAGAGCTGCACCGGCAGGATAATCAGATCATCAAAATCAAGTGCGTTGCAGGCCTTGAGCTGGCGTTGGTAACGCTCATAAAGTCGTGCTTGATATTCTTCTTTGGCATCAGCCGCGGTACTTAAAGCCTCAGCGGGCATGATGAAATGGTTTTTCCAGCGGGAGATTTGCCAGCGTGGATCATCCTTATCGTCGATATTGTCTTTACGTGCCAGTTCTTTGATCAGAGTACTGCAATCATCGCCATCGAGAATCGAAAAGCCGGGCTTGTAACCGAGCGCTTCGATTTCCTGGCGAATGATTTTTAAACCCAGCGTATGAAAAGTCGATACTTGAATACCACGTTTTTCATCACCCTTGAGCAAACCGCTGACACGGGATTTCATTTCTCTGGCAGCTTTATTGGTGAAAGTAATTGCCGCAATTTGATACGGCTTGAGCTGGTGATGCCGAATCAGCCAGACAATTTTCTCAGTAATTGTACTTGTTTTACCACTGCCAGCGCCGGCAAGCACTAGCAGGGGAGACCCGTAGTGTTTAACCGATGCTTGTTGTTGTTGATTTAGCCCTTTCATTAGCACTGGATTCTATCTATTTTATCGGCTGCTGGTTAGCTTGTATGATGGTGTGAAAATTGATAGCGGATACGATGTGAAGATTGATCTAGAGACAGGATTGCTCGATATTGCAAGACAACGACCATCACCCAATTGTGATGATCGACCTGAAGGGGAGGTCATTGAACTGATCGTTATTCATAGTATCAGTCTTCCACCGAATCATTTTGGAGGGGCTGAGATTGAGGATTTTTTCTGTAATCAGCTGGATATTTCTGCACATCCTTACTTTGAAGAGATTAAAGACATGCAGGTCTCTGCCCATCTGTTAGTGAATCGCCACGGCGAAATAATTCAGTTTGTTTCGTTTAATCAGCGTGCCTGGCACGCTGGCGTATCCTGCTATAAGGATCGTCAATGTTGTAATGACTTCTCTATAGGAATCGAACTGGAAGGCTCTGATGACACGACCTTTACAGACCAGCAATA
>CAZUAW010000296.1:0-1633 GCA_964618535.1 uncultured Thiotrichales bacterium | reverse complement strand
AAAGGATCCCTAGTTATGAAAAAAATAACTATGTCACTTCTGTCAGCAGCCGCACTGACCACCTCCGGTATTGCGATAGCTCAAATTGATGCCACTTCAACCTTACCCAACGCAAAGCCTGGTGAGTGTTACGCGAAAGTTATCATCCCCGCCAAGTTTGAAACCCGTACTGAAGATGTCGTGGTTTCTGATGCGTCGGAAAAAATCGAAATTATTCCCTCAAAGTACAGTTGGGGTGAAGAGAAAATCCTGGTTCAGGAAGCCAGTTTTAAATTAGCGCCAATTCCTTCGATTTACGAGACCGTGACCGAACGCATTGAGACTCAGGCATCGAATATGTCGTGGGTATTGTCCACACCCGGTGGTAGAACCAAAAGTGCTGGTGCCTCGTTAGTTGCTTATGCACGCGGCGCTGGATTACCTGCGGACTCTGCAACTGCCGGTCAATGTTATGTTGAATACTATAAACCAGCGCAATTCAGAACGGATACGCAGCAGCTGGTTAAGAAAGAAGCTTCAGAGTCGATTGAAGTTATTCCACCCAAATATGACTGGACCGAAGAGAAAATCGTTATCGAAGAAGCTTCGACTAAAGTGATGAAGGTGCCGGCTGTTTATGAATCATTGACTGAAAAAGTCATGATTTCTCCTGCGACTACCGTCTGGAAAAAAGGTCGCGGTCCCAAACAGCGTATCGATAATACGACTGGCGAAATTATGTGTTTGGTAGAGGTTCCTGCGAAATACAAAACGATCTCCAAGCGAGTAATCAAAACACCACCGTCAACTAAGACCATTGAAATTCCTGCAAAGTACGCAACTCAGAGAATTCGTAAATTAGTTGAACCGGCTCGTGAAGTTCGCAAGTCAATTCCTGCTACTTTTCAGGAAATCACCAAACGAGCCAAGGTTTCCGATGAAACTGTTTCCTGGTATTTAAAGGGTTCCGTGCCTGGTGAAGCGGGTAAGCCGACAGGTAATAAGTTGTGCTTGAACGAGGTTCCTGCGCAGCACAAGACCATTACCAAGCGTGTTTTGAAGTCCCCCGCTGCTACCAAGCGTATTGAAATTCCAGCGAAGTATAAAACAGTAAAGGTACGTAAGCTGGATCAACCCGCTTCTGAAAAACGTATTCCTATCCCAGCTCGGACAGACACCATTTCCAAACGCGTTAAAGTACAGGATGAACGTCTGGAATGGCGCTCGGTACTGTGTGAAACAAATACAACGCTCGGTTTGATTAAGCGAGTACAGGAAGCATTGAAGGCGAAAGGTCTTAATCCAGGGCCGCTTGATGGCAATCTAGGAGGTCAGACTTTATCTGCTATTAATGAATATCAGCGTAAGAATAGTATGGCTCGTGGTGGTCTGACCATGTCAACACTGAAAGGTCTCGGCGTTTCTCCTTAGCGGCGAAACTGCGAACATAATTAGTTCGACTCAAAAAGCTCTGCTACGGCAGAGCTTTTTTTGTGTCTGGCATGTGTGATGACCCCGTGTTTCGTTCCTCAACACAGGATACGCATCTATTAAATGAGGGGCGAAAATCAGGGGCGAAGGAGCTTTTTCGACAGCCTAGGCAAGCCCTCTCGCTAAATGCTCGACTTTTTCGTTGCTTAAAAGCGGGGTATTT
>CAZUAW010000295.1:0-3154 GCA_964618535.1 uncultured Thiotrichales bacterium | reverse complement strand
TCTAAACGCACGTTGCCCTCCTGACTTAGCCCGAATATTGCATGAATTACACGAGTTCTCGCTTATCTATTGATTCCACAGGAAATTCTTTTCACTTGCCCGTAATCACCGATACGGGACGCGTCAAAACAATTCCCTGTGAAAACAATATCTTAAGCGAGATTCTCATGGATTCATGCAATATCCGAGCTAGCGTTGAAATCAAAGAATAGCAGTGGTTTTGGCAGTTTTTTGTGAGCGAAGTCTCACTCTACCCGGTGACAGAATAGTGCTGGTATTGGGTAGGTACGGTATTGAAAGTGTTCAGTAAGACAGTTTCGAATAGCGTCTGCAGGCATCGACAACAGTCAGCTCATTTTCCCTTGAATAGGTGTGAACACCAATGATTCCTTTGAGCTGATCTGCATTAATACAGGTGATGGGTTCTTCCTGGTAGTCATTTTCACTTAGAACAGAAATGGCATTGAGGTTGAAGCCATAACCATAAATTTTTGAGCAATTTTGTGAAGGGCGTATTAGTCGGTCGTACTGGCGATAGATCTTTCCCGCAGGGCGAGCGCGTCGCACATCACTGACGACAGGGTTTTGAGGATGAGCTATCCACTCACTACTAACCAATTGAGTGCTAGAGTAAATATGTAGCTCATCATTCTCGGAGGCATCGGGGTGGGGCCTGACGGTGCAAAAAAGCCAACACTTATCCTGATCAAACAATATAGAGGTATCTACTGCATCAATGCCTTCTAGTAGATCGCAGTGCTTTTCCCATTGATTAGGAAACTCAGTGCAGCGATACAGTGATACTGTTTTATTTTGACTGCTTTCAGGGATCATCCATATTTGATTCTGCCACTCAAATACTTGTGGATAAGATAGATGAAAATCTTCTTCGAGTATTTTTACGGGGGTTGAATAGAATCCATCTGCATGAATCTCAAATACAGATATAAATCCTTTGTCATCTTTTAAAATCATTTCTTCAATAAAGACGTAGTTTTTTCCATCTTTAATGAAGATATGTGGATCCGCCCAAATTCTATCCTTGGGCGGATAGATGGGGGTAAAAGAGCTGATGTCTGTGTTTGGCGCAGCTGAGAATTGAAATAATAAAAACCATTGATCCCAGTTTAATTTTGTTTGCAGGTAAAAGCGAAAAAAACCAGGAATTTTTTTGAATAGATGCTTAATCAGGGTGATGTTTTTGGGAATGCCTTTAATGCTGTCTGCAACCGGTGAATCTGTGATTTCGGCGATAGCGGTTTGCAATGCCATTGCTCCATTTGTATGGCTGGCATCGTTCCACTCTAAATTTCCTTGTTCATAATTATTTTCGGCGAGTTGAGGGTTCAGGCAGGTGAACTCGTTATCGGATATCTGTTTGTCGATTAGTTTTTGAATGCTCTGTTCAATTGAATGATAATTTAGTTGGGCTAATATTTTAGGGATAAAAGATTTTGCTTTCCAGAAAATACGCTCACGATTTTGCCGAGGTGAAACTTCGGTGGTGGCCGAGTGTGATTGATAAATTTTTTGGCATTTACCTTCGGGCGATATTAGATGTACGGCAATAATTGAATCGGTAGTAAATTCCATTACATCCCAATATCCGGGCGGAGAGAGTGATTGCCCGTCAGCATTAATACAGTCGAGATACAAAACACCAAACTCAGTTAATTTCAATTGAGTTTTTGCGAATTCAACTTGGGAACTCAGTGCGATGATGAAATCAAACCTTCTCGTCTCAGTTGGATGATTGAACGCAAGCGAGGCATTCAGTGGTTGTTTCAGAAAAGGATCGTCACCAATACCTAAAACTGTGTTGTCCATTTTCTCATAAAACCGATAACCCCAATTTGATAATTTAGTGGAAATATTTTCACGGCTGATATCAGTCTGTGGGCTTGTGAGTAGTTGGCAATCTATCTCTGGTAATGCCAATAATGTTTCCAGCATTGCAGACTCATAGGCTAAAACAACGTCTGGGTTGGCGACAACACCAATATTGAGTCTTTTGGACATTAGCTTTGCAGGCTCCATGTTTCTTCACTATTTGTTTTGGGATCTGTGCTGCTTAGGCGATTTAATTGCAATTCAAACTGTTGTGCGAGCGAATCAAAATTGGTTTGTAGATGATATTTCTCGATCACTCTCAAACGAGCTGAGTTCCCAAGCGAGACGCGCAGCTCCGGTGAAGCGATGAGTGTTGCCAGGCCATTTTTTAAAGATGTTGAATCACCTGCACCAACCAGAAAACCGTCCTTTTTATGACGAATTAATTCTGGGATACCGGTAATTCGGGTAGTGACGCAGGGAATCTCCATTGCCATCGCTTCCATTAGGACGACCGGAACCCCTTCAGCAAAACTGGGTAGACAAAAAATGTCGGCTTTATTGTAGTATTTAACGATTTGGTTTTGATTTACGGAACCGATAAAATTAATCTGCGCTGTGATGTTGAGTTGCTCTGCTAATTGTGTGAGTGAGTCTCTGTCTTCTCCATCTCCAACTAAAGTCAGTGTTGTCTGTGGGAACTGCGTTTTCAAATCGGCAATAGCGTGGATTAATAAATGTTGTCCTTTTGCCGGAGTTAGTCGCCCGACACAGAGTATGTTGACTGCTTCTTTACCGCTTGATTTTTCTACAGCCTTAAATTTATTGGTATCCACGCCCAGCGGTGCGACAATCATTTTCCGCCAATGTTTATAGTCTGATAAACGCATTAACTGACTGGCGGTGTAAGCGCTGATGCAAAAAATAAAATCAGCGGCAGTTATTTTCTCTGTTAAATGAAATTCGGAGACATCATAAAATTCATCTGATCCATGAATGGTGAGTGAGAGCGTTATCGGCGCGAATTTTTTTGCGATTAATCCAACCGTTGCTACCTCAGAGCCAAAATGAATGTGTAGATGTGAGGAATCTGTGCGAGTCATTCTCTGTGCCACCACAATGGCTTCCGCAAAATAGAATAAGCGATACAGCAATGTTCGAGGCCCTTGTGCGAGAGACATAGCATAAAAGAGTGCGCTGAAATACTTTAGCGGGGAGCTTAATAAACCACTGAGGTGACTCACTAGAATCGTCCTAAGCCCAGACGATTTTAGATAAAACGTCTGCGCTTTTTCATTGCTTTCTGATTGCGTTAGTTGATTAT
>CAZUAW010000294.1:1952-3157 GCA_964618535.1 uncultured Thiotrichales bacterium | reverse complement strand
ATGCGACGATTTATAACTACTTTCCATCCAAAGAAAAGTTGCTGTACGGCTTTTGTGAACAAAAACAGGATGAAACCGCTGAGGCGTTAAAAAGCATTAGCGACTTTCACCAATACAGCCTGAAGGTGACTACGAGTTTTTCTATTCCACCATGCACACCAATGGCTTACACGTCTTTTTCGCGCCCAACTGATCTTTCTAGGATCATCGGTATTCGTCAGATGATCTGGGAAAAATCATGAGCAAAGCCAACGAAAACCCTTTTACCAATCGCCGAATGCCACTGAGTCTACGGTTGTTTTTTTCCTTTATGCGAGTCGTATTTAAAGTACTGGGGGTAATTTCTCCCAAGCTCGCAGGCAAGCTCGCTTTACGGTTTTTTATGACGCCGCCCAAAATTACCGCACCACGCAGAGAGCATGCGGTGCGTGACTCCGCGACGCTTAAACATCAGCCTATTAAGCACTACAAAATAGCGGTTCGTTCCTGGGGAGAAGGCCCGGTGGTGCTGCTTTCCCACGGCTGGGGTGGACGCGGCACGCAATTTTTTGCCTTGATTGAAGCATTGGTTGCAGCGGGTTATCGAGTTGTCGCTGTCGATGCCCCAGCTCATGGTGATTCCACCGGCAAACGCACCAATATGATGGACGTTAGCGAAATTCTCGCTGAAGTTGCTAAACAGGAAGGGCCAATCGAGGCGTTAATCGGGCACTCATTTGGCAGTGGCACCGCACTGCTGGCAATCGAGTGGCATCAGCTGCCTGTCAAAAAAGTCGTTTTATACGGGTGTTTTGCAGATGTCATCTGGATTACCGAATCCTTTGGAAAAGTATTCGGTATGAGTAAAAAAGTCACTGCCGCAATGCGCACAGAAGCACTAATTCAGTATAAAGACGCCTATGCCTCACCGTGGCAATGGGATCAGTTATCGCCCGTAGAAACAATCAAATCCTATTCAGGAGAATTATTACTGTTCCACGATGAACAAGATTACGAAGTTCCTTATGCGCACTCACAACAGCTCGACAAAATTGCAGACAACGCAAAGTTAATCACTACTACCAAATTGGGGCATAGAAAAATACTGGCGGATAAGGACTGCATTCAGCAATGTCTGGAGTTTATGAGCGACTGACCTGCTACAGTTGCGCTACTTCATCACTAATACTTAGAATCAATATGCCAACTATTAATAGTTGCGAAAG